>JADFXO010000007.1:5068-28900 GCA_015233485.1 Nitrospirota bacterium | reverse complement strand
CTCCGGTATCGCAGGACGTGACGCCTCAGTCAAAATAGAATTAAAAAACGCCGCGATACCAAACAGAATAAGTATCGTAATCCCATCCGGCAAAGACTCTCTGGCGTTGATGGCCACGTTAAATTCCATTTCATCGAACTGCCACCATGAGGACATCGAAATAATTATCGTTGTAAACGACGACAGCGTAAAAGAGGTTATCCTTGCCGCCACGAGCGGCGTGGAAATCGTTGACTGCATGAGCGATAATATCGCCTTCCTGTACAATCGCGGCGCGGAGGTCTCAACCGGTGAGCATGTGCTGTTTATGCTTCCCGGTATCTACTACTATAAAGACGACGGCCTGATGGAGGCGTTAGGCGGCGGGGTTGCCGGCGTTGAGTTGAGAAATCCCGATTTGTCGCCCTACAACATGGGCGTTGGAATTGATTTTAATACTACCCCATATAATATCACATCACAGGACAAGACCCCTAAGTACGTGAGCAGCGCGTTTTGCGCAATGGCACGCCCCGTCATAGAGGCAATAGGCGGGTTTGACGAAAACGTAGAGTATTTCATCGTGGACGCCTGCCTTGCCGCCGAGTTCAAAGGTTATAAGGTTTCATTCGCGCGCGATGGGATGATGATGGTCTTTAAATATCCAAACTTTATGCCCATTCCAGATTTAATGTATCACACAGGACAATGGAAAAAGTCCGCACGCTTCTTCGCGAGATGGTATAACAAGCTGGAAAAAGACGACGATTACCTGACATACGCCAAAGATATGCTGAATACGCAGTAGTACGGCAGTAATATAGTTTACGGCCGCGAATAGCCCATACGTTCACGGGCTATTCGTTCTCCCTCTGTCCCCTCAATATCTGCCAGCCCTGTTTCTCATCACACAATGAAGAGTATATTGTAGTATTTACTGTGTATTATTATGCTTTATCCTAAAAAAAGCAGTTGAATAATATGGCAAATACGCGTTTATCTATGACAGTAGAGGTTAATGCAGGGAATCATTCCAGCTCCTACCATGTGGCCCCAGGGCTATAGCAACTTAAGGTAAGTCCTTCTCTGTATTTTAAAACCTATGTGATATGAAAAATCCCCAGAACTTCGCAGTGGTATGTGTTTGGAAACATGTCTATCAGCCTTACTGAGGACGGCGTATATCTGGTCTGAAGCCTTGCCGCGTCGCGGGCAAACGTCGATGGGTTGCACGAGATATAGGCGATCGTCTCTGCCTTTAGGGCCAGCAGCCTTTCTACCGCCGCCTTGGTGAGGCCTATCCTTGGCGGGTCGACAATCACTACGTCATATGTCTTATTTTCCCTTATTTTCTCAAACGACTTCGTTATGTACGATATATTATGTATGTTGTTCAGCGCTATATTGCGCGCACCGTCTGCAGCCGAGTAAGGATTATCTTCAACGATGGTTATCTCTTTGGCCGTCCTTGACAGAGCGAGGGAAAAGTTGCCTGCCCCACCATAGACGTCAATCACCTTTTTGCCGCTAACATCACCTAATAATTCCGCCACAGTTTTGACCAACACCTGGTTTAACGCCCAATTGGACTGGAAAAACCCCTGCGGCGCCACAGTGTAGCTTATCCCTTCGTCAGAGCTATCCCCCATCGATAAATGACAGTGAGGGTCCCCTGCCACGTGCGTGCGCTGGTAGTCAGGGGCAAGCGCCCCGACCGCCCCGTCAAATCCTATATCAAGCAGGAAATCGAGTTTTGCCTCATCCACATCAGGCCCCTTGATGAAGGCCACAGTGTTCCTGCCCGTAAGCATGTGTACCTCCCTGACGCCATTGAGAAAGCGCGCCCCTTGTAATTTCGTAAGAAATCTGTTTAACGTGCCGTGCAGCAACGCGCACTCATCGACGGCTACGATGTCTCTTGTATTCTCTCTGTAAAAACCTATCGTGGGGGCAGAGCCGCCGCTTACGGAGGATAACTTAAACTGAACCTTTCTCCTGTAATTCCACTGGCTTCCAGAAATCGTCCCTGCAATGGGAATATCTATCTTAGCGATTCGCCTTAGGCAGTCAATAACGATTTCCTCTTTTATCATCAACTGCCTTTCATATGAGATGTGCTGGTAGTGGCAGCCCCCGCACATGCCATACACGCGGCAGCGCGGTGCTACTCTGTCTGTCGAACCATTGAGAATCTCTATAGCCTCGGCTATGGAATAATCCCTTCTGATTTCTTTTACCTCTGCCAGCACCTTTTCTCCGGGGATTGCGCCCTTTATAAACACAACCCCATCAAGCCGCGACAGGCACATGCCTCCATAAATGGGGGCAAGTGAGTCCAACTCCAAAGTCTTCATTTTTTACTTAGGAGATTTTTTATCGTATTTTTCAGCTCCGTCATGTCGGCAGATTTTACAACATAGGCGTCAGACGCCCATACCGAGAAATCATCTCTGTAATCGTACGCCGTGGACATTATCACCGGCAGATTGGGCTTTTGCTCCTTCATTCTGCGCAGTACCTCAATTCCATCCATGCCGGGCATGAGTATATCAAGCGTGACGATGTCCGGCAGTTCCCTCGCAAATATCTCAAGGGCCTCTTTGCCGGAACTTGCAATGTAAACGTCGTAGTGCTCATCCTCCAACTCTTCCTTGTACAGTTTCCTAAGGTGTGGGTCATCATCTACGATTAAAACCTTCATTCTATTCCTCCTTATATAATTTATGAATTATTAATATAAATCAACTCGCGCGCTGTGTCTGTCTCTCTATATACCTTCCCTCATGTATCTGGTGGCATCTTCTGGGGGCGTTGGGTTTATGTAGAAGCCTGAGCCCCACTCAAAACCGGCTGTCCTTGTAAGTTTAGGGAATATCTCTATATGCCAGTGGTAGTAGCTGTTGTCTTCCTCTGTAAACGGCGCCGTATGGACTATGAAGCTGTATGGCGGCACGTCAAGAATCTTATCAAACATTTTCAGCACGGTCTGAAGCGCCTCTGCAAGATATGTAAAATCGTTGTTGTCCGGCATAAAGGACGACTCATGGCGGCGCGGCAGTATCCATGTCTCAAACGGTACGCGCGGGGCATATGCCGAGATGGCTATGTACGAGGTGTTTTGATAGATTATCCTCTTATTGATGCTGGATTCCTGGTCAATGAGGTCGCAGTAGATACATTTCTCCATGAAGCTATGATACTTTTTGGCCGCGTCAAGCTCTTCCTGCACCCGTTTAGGGACGATGGGCAGTGCTATAAGCTGGCTGTGCGTGTGCTCAAGGGTTGCGCCCGCGTCCTCTCCCTCATTTTTGAATATCAGCACGTACTTAAACCGCTTGTCCTTACGCAGGTCAGTCATCCTTGAGTAGAATGCCCAGAGGACATCGGCGGCCGATTTTCTGCTCATCGACGACAGCGACAAATCGTGATGCGGGGTTTCTATTACTACCTCGTGAGCGCCGATGCCGTTCATCCTGCCGAAAATGCCGTCGCCGGCCCTGTCAAGCTCCCCTTCAATGTGAAGCGCAGGGAATTTATTCGGCACTACTCTGAGTGTCCAGTCCGAGGCCCCCATCTTATCCGGCCCCCGGAAGGCCATTATCTCATTTGGAGTAGTAAACTCATGTCCCTTACAAAACGGACAAAACCCCACTGTCTTTTTTCTCTTGTGGGACGGGGAGATGAAATCAGACGGCCTTTTCCCTCTTTCTGTTGAGATGATAACCCACCTGCCTATTATCGGGTCCTTTCTTAGCTCAGACATTGGTCCTCCTAAACATTATTTTATCAAATCACAACTTTATTATTGTATCATAACAATACTCGGACATTGTATCATAGAGCACTAAGACTTTTAAATATGAAATCGACATTTTTTAGTAAATTAGTAAATAATCCTTTTCAGGACCCTGTTCTGTACGTGAGATTCAGGAGGGAGAAGGATGCCGTTATGTTTGACTGCGGGGATGTGTATGGCCTCTCCGTGCGCGAGATTCAGAAAATTTCGGATATTTTTGTCACCCATATGCATGTTGACCACTTTATCGGATTCGACAATGTGCTGCGATGCCTGTTAAACAGGGAGGCCCCTCTCAATATCTACGGCCCCAGCGGCATTATCGACGCCGTCTCACACAAGCTCAAGGGTTATACGTGGAATTTAATCAAAGAATACCCGCTTAAGATAGAGGTCTGCGAAGTGCACAAAGACGTAATCCTAAGAGGCAGCTTTCATGCCACCGAGGGTTTTAATAAAATAGACGGGCCGGTAACTGCATTCAACAAAATAATTATGCTAAAAGCGGGGCTAACTGTAGAGGCTGACGTCTTTGACCACGGCATTGAGGTGCTTGGGTTTAGTCTGCACGAGGATACGCAGATAAACATAAACAAGGCCCTCCTGCTTGAGCGCGGCCTTACGCCAGGCCCGTGGTTAAACGAGCTGAAGGTTGCCATCAGAAATGATATAAAAGACCTGCAGCTCAGGATTGACGGCCATTATTACCATATTGAAGAGCTTCGCGGCCTTGCCATGATAACACAGGGACAGAAGATTGCCTATATAACGGACATTTCCCCGTCCGATGCAAATATTCAAAAGGCCATTGGCCTTGCCGAGGGTGCTGACACGCTCTATATTGAGGCGTTTTTTTTGGCGGAGGATGTTGAACGCGCACATAAGAGAAACCACCTGACAACCGCTCACACAGGGCATATCGCCCGCCAGGCCCATGTAAAACATATAGAAATAACACACGTATCCCCAAAATATATTGATATGTACGAAAAAATAAAAGAAGAGGTCAGGGAGGGTTACCCTCCTTGCGGGAGTTTGAGGGCAGCGCCCCCGATGTCTTAAACGATGGATTTCACCGTATCACACACAGATGGAAACGCCAGAGCTGGCAGTCTTGCCCTCTCCCGCGGTACGCTGCATACGCCCGTATTTATGCCAGTCGGCACGATGGGCGCCGTAAAGGCCATGTCGCCTGATGAGCTTCGCGCAGTGGGGGCACAGATTATCCTCTGTAACACATACCACTTGTACTTACGTCCCGGAGAGGATACCATAGCGGGGGCGGGAGGGCTTCACGAATTTATAAGCTGGGACGGGCCTATACTAACTGACAGCGGCGGGTTTCAGGTATACAGCCTTTCTCCTCTGAGGAAAATCGGTGAAGAGGGTGTAACATTCAAATCCCACATAGACGGCTCCACGCACTTTATCGGCCCGCGTGAGTCAATGGAGATACAACGCGCCCTTGGTTCAGACATCGCCATGGCCTTTGATGAGTGTACCCCCTACCCGTCTTCATACGAATACACGCTGAAATCTCTGGAGCTTACGACGAAGTGGGCGGAGATATGCCTTAAGACCGCCACAAAGCCGCAGACGCTCTTTGCAATTGTGCAGGGCGGCGTTTATAAAGATTTAAGATTGCAAAGTGCGGCACAGTTGAGAGACCTGAACTTTGAGGGCTACGCCATAGGCGGCGTGAGCGTCGGTGAACCAAAGGCCATTATGCACGAAATCATAGGGTACATGGCCTCTGAGCTTCCCGCCGATAAGCCGCGTTATCTGATGGGCGTGGGGTTTCCTGAGGACATTTTAGTGGCGGTTGAGGCAGGATTTGACATGTTTGACTGCGTCATCCCGACAAGGACTGCAAGGCACGGCACGCTCCTTACAACGCACGGCAGAGTTGCCATAAGAAACAGCCAATTCAGGCGTGACCACACGCCGCTTGACGCCGGCTGCGGATGTTACACATGCCAAAATTTCACAAAAAGTTATCTAAACCACTTGTTTCGCGCCCGTGAAATCCTCGGCATCAGGCTCAACACCATCCACAACCTGTATTTTTACCTTGATTTCATGAAAAAAATCCGGGCAGCCATTGAACAAGACCGCTTTAATAGTTTTAAAAAAGACTGGCTGCCGGTGTACCTAAGCCGTTAGCGCATATCAAATCTTTGGTGTGGCGAACGACAATACATAATTGTAGGACAATACATTTATGTATCGCCGCCTGAGGGCTAAACTGCTTATATATCGATATGTTACAGGCTGGCATGGTTTATGTATAGTGGTACGAGATGGTAGAGTTGTTATGTTTTCCAGAAATGAGGTTTTGTGAATGAGATTTTGATGAAAATAATTCATTGCAAATGTATTCATGTAACTTTTGCATTGTTATTTTGCTATAATAGCCGTGGAGGCGGCCTTTGAAGCTTGTGATTGGCGGTTTCTAATAACTATTTGCAAAGGAGTAGGCCTGTGTCTGTTTTGATAATCAAAAATATAGATAGCGAGGGACCTGGCACGATAGAGGACTATATCAAAGAAAAGTCCATACCGTACCGGATTGTTAACATTGCCCGCGAACCAGCCCCGGATACAGATGGCTTTGACACGCTTGTCATCATGGGCGGCCCAATGAGCGTAAACGACGGCGACGATTATCTCAGTAAGGAAGAGGATTTAGTAAGGCTTTTTATAGGTAAGGGGAAAAAAGTCCTCGGCATATGCCTTGGTTCACAGATGATAGCAAAGGCGTTGGGTGCAAAGGTATACAAGGGGCCGGCCCCTGAGATCGGCTGGTACTCTATAGCCACTTCCAGAGCGGGGATGGCGGATGAGGCGTTTTCAAGGCTTGCCGTGAAAGATACGTCTGACTTGACAGTTTTTCACTGGCACGGCGAGACATTTGATTTGCCGGAAGGGGCGGTGAGGCTTGCCTCTAACGCGCTTTATCCCAATCAGGCATTTAAATATGGAACGGGCGTCTATGCCTTTCAGTTTCACATAGAGGTAAACAGGGAAATGGTTTACGGCTGGATGAGACACGAACCACTGGATATGGCAAAACTAAGGACGCGGACCGAGGAGATATACCCATCTTATTCGGGGCGCGCCCGCGCATTTTATGAAGGATTTTTCAATAAATAAAGGAGGACTATAAGGTGAAAAAAATCGAGGCAATAATAAAACCATTCAAGCTTGATGAGGTCAAAGACGCCATTAACGCAATCGGCGTACAGGGCATGACAGTAGTCGAGGTAAAGGGGTTTGGCAGGCAGAAGGGGCACACGGAGCTATACAGGGGTGCTGAGTATGTTATTGACTTCATCCCTAAGATAAAAATAGAGCTCGTGGTCGCCGACAACATGGTCGAAAAGGTAATCGATACGATAGAGAAGACGGCAAAAACGGGAAAGATAGGAGACGGAAAGATCTTTGTGTATAACATCGAAGACGCCCTGAGAATAAGGACGGGCGAAAGAGGCGAAGTCGCCCTTTAATCATCACCAAGACATTAAATTCAGGAGGTTAACAACAAATGACACCAAAAGAAGTACTCGCGTTTGCGAAGAAAAACGAGACTGTAATGGTAAACCTGCTGTTTGTCGATTTTCCCGGCACGTGGCAGAATTTCTCCGTACCCATCGGGCAGCTAGGCGAAAAGTCGTTTGAGGAGGGGTTTGGATTTGACGGCTCTTCGATAAGGGGATGGCAGGCAATAAACGCATCGGACATGCTCGTGCTGCCTGATCCGTCCACAGCTATGATGGACCCATTCAGCAAGTACCCGACGCTTGATCTTATTTGTAATATAATAGACCCGATAACCAAGGCGTCCTACACCCGCGACCCGCGTTACATAGCCCAGAAGGCGCATTCGTACTTACAATCCACCGGCATTGCCGACACGGCATACTTCGGGCCGGAGGCGGAGTTTTTCATCTTTGACGACATACGCTACGACCAGACGACAAATAGTGGATACTACTTTATTGATTCCAAAGAAGGCATCTGGAACTCAGGCAGGGACGAAAAGCCGAACCTCGGCTATAAGCCGCGCTACAAGGAGGGATATTTCCCCGTTGCGCCAAACGACTCAATGGAAGACCTGAGGACGGAGATGGTGGTAACGCTGCAGAAATGCGGTATTGAAGTAGAGGCGCAGCACCACGAGGTGGCAACCGCCGGGCAGGCGGAGATAGACATGAGATTCTCGCCGCTTGTGAAGAT
This sequence comes from Nitrospirota bacterium, assembly GCA_015233485.1. GTDB lineage: Bacteria > Nitrospirota > Thermodesulfovibrionia > Thermodesulfovibrionales > Magnetobacteriaceae > Magnetominusculus. Next base: position 20,889 of record JADFXO010000007.1, on the reverse strand, counting down.
GGCCGACTGGCTGATGATATTTAAGTATGTGACTAAAAATGTGGCGCATAAAAATGGGAAGACCGTGACGTTTATGCCCAAGCCCCTGTTTCAGGACAACGGCTCAGGGATGCACGTACATCAGAGCCTGTGGAAGGGAGATAAGCCTCTGTTTCCGGGAAACGGATACGCCGGCCTCAGCGAAATGGCCCTGCACTATATCGGTGGAATCCTAAAACACTCAAGGGCGATTGCGGCGATAACGAACCCTACGACAAATTCATATAAGAGACTGGTGCCGGGATTCGAGGCCCCTGTGAATCTGGCCTACTCGGCGCGCAATCGTTCCGCCTCGATAAGAATACCGATGTACTCGCCGTCGCCAAAGGCAAAGCGCATTGAGGTGAGATACCCCGACCCATCATGCAATCCATATCTGGCATTTACCGCAATGTTGATGGCAGGGATAGACGGGATAGAAAACAGGATAGACCCGGGTGAGCCGCTTGATAAGGACCTCTACGACCTCGAGCCGGAGGAGTTGGCCACCGTACCGCAGATGCCTGGAAGCCTTGACGAGGCATTAAACAATATTGAGGCCGACCACGAGTTTTTGTTAAAGGGCGATGTATTTACGGAGGATGTGCTGAAGACCTGGGTAGCCTACAAGTGGGAAAAAGAAGTGGACGCCATGAGACTGAGGCCGCACCCGTATGAGTTCTATCTGTATTATGATGTGTAAGAAGCGATAGACATTTAAGAAGTGGTAATTGTAGGAGTAATCGGAGGAGGAAGGGATGTAAGTCCATGGCACCTCGGGGAAGCGGAAGAGGTTGGCAGACTGGTCGCGTTAAAGGGCGGCCTGCTAATCTGCGGCGGCCTTGAGGGTGTCATGGAAGCCGTCTGCAAAGGCGCAAAAGGAGTCGGCGGCCTTACAGTGGGGATATTACCGCAAGGGGATAAAAAGTCAGCCAACCGGCACGTCGATATACCGATAGCAACGGGAATGGGCGCTGCAAGAAACGCCATAATAGCGCAAACCGCGGACGTGCTTATAGCCATTGGCGGTGCATACGGAACCCTGTCAGAAATTGCCTACGCCCTGCAGTTTAATAAACCGGTAATAGGGCTTAAGACATGGGATATAGAGGGAATAATAACCGCGGAGACCGCGGCGGAGGCCGTTGAGAAGGCGTTTAGTTACCATAAGTAAGTCTATACCTGTTTTCCCTTCCGATTGTTGACTTTCGTGTTCTTCTGTGCCATAATAACCACATACAAAAGAAGGAGAAAATGTTATGGACGATGAATATGATGTAATCAACGATGATGATAGAAAAGACGATGAAAATCAGGATGACGTAAAACTTGAAGATGTATATGAAAATGCAAAGCTTGTATTATGGTCTACCGATTGGACAGTCGAGACTATACTAAATCAAATTAAACGCGGCAATATTGATATGAATCCGAAATTTCAAAGGCGCGATGCTTGGGATCAAAATAGAAAATCCAAGTTTATAGAATCATTGATCTTGGGGCTTCCAGTTCCGCAAATCATATTAGCAAAACAGAAAGTTAAAAGTAAAAAATCTCACAATATTATTATCGATGGCAAACAAAGACTGTTGACTCTAATACAGTTTTGTTTAACTACGGCGGATCTCTCAGATACTGGAGTTTTAAAAAAAGGTGAGTTCGATCCTATTATGTCATTAAAGTTAAAAAATATTGATATAAAAGAGTTGAATGGTTTAACATATGCCGACTTAGCTAGTAAATCAGAGCTGGATGGCTATCGCACTGATTTCGATAACCAAACAATTAGGACTATCATAATAGATCACTGGCCTGATGACGAATTCTTATATCGAGTCTTCTATAGATTAAACACTGGAAGTTTACCTTTATCGCCACAGGAACTAAGACAAGCATTGAATCCTGGAAGGTTTCTTGATTACATTGATGAATTTACTAATAACAGCGAAATCTTTAAATCTCTTTTTAAATCGGACAAACCTGATCGCCGCATGAGAGATATAGAGCTGTCGATAAGATTTATTGCATTTAATAGAGATTTTTTAATAAAATATAAAAACAATCTTAAAAAACATTTAGACGATGTATGTAAGTACCTTAATAAAAATTGGAATCATAATGAAAAGAAAATTGCAAATCAGCTGAAAGAATTAGAAATGGCCATAGAATTTACAATGGATTTGTTTGGAGAAGATACAGCGTTTAAAACTATTTATAATGGTAAAAGATTAAATAAAGCCGTCTTTGATATAATGGTTTATTATTTTTCGGAAGATGACATTAGGCAACGTATAAAAAATTGCAAGGCTGAAGAGGCGGTCGTTAAAGAGTTTAATAGACTGATTTTAGATGACAATAATTTCCGCAAAGATATTGAATTATCTACAAAAAATACTCGAAGCATCGTAGAAAGAATTTCAATATGGGGAAAGTCTCTTTCGAAATTGTTGAATATATCTTTAGATATACCAAAGATTCTTGAGGAGAGTGCTGGACCAAATTTAGAAATTCGAATAGTTAAAACAACAACGTCATAGATATTATGTCAAAAAAAATTAAGGAACTAGAAATACGGCTGAATCAATTAGGTGACTACTTTATACAAGGACCGGAAGCTAATCAAGATGAGATTAGAGCATATGTATTGCTGGTACACGCAGAAATTGAATCATATTTTGAGGACATCACCAAAGAGATAGCAGATAATGCTTACACCAATTGGAATAGCAATCGGACGCTATCCACAGCTCTGGTGTCATTGGCGCTTTATAGCGAATGCGGCTTTGAAAAAGTAAAAATAGAACTAATAAATTTAATTGGTCAAAATAATAACAGAATGAATGTGATACTAAAGCAAGCATTGAATTCATTTATTATAAATATTGACCGTAGAAATGGAATTAAAGACGTAATAGAAAAGTATCATGTGATTGTAAAAGACAATAATGGGATTAAAGAAGTTGATTTATTAAGATTGCTTTTACCAATCGGAGTTGATCTAATGGTTGTTGAGGATAACTGGTTGGCTGATCTTAATCAGTTTGGTACAAGGCGAGGTAATATTGCACATCAGTCACACACAAAAGCAAAGGAAATTCTCTATCCACTATCACAGAAAAAATTAGTAGAAAGAATCTTGCATGGGATAAAAGATTTAGATAAAGCGTTAATTAAACTTTACAAGTAATAAACAATGGGCTAACATCATATAATAAACCGGTAATAGGACTTGAGACATGGGATATTGAAGGATTAATAACCGCAGAGACCGCCGCTGAGGCCGTTGAGAAGGCGTTTAGTTATAACACCTGAATATAGCCGGAGGATGTGATAGAAAAGGGGATAAGAAGAGAAGGATCTTTTCAGAAAGGGATATGACAGAGAGGAATATCTGAAAATTAAACCAATCCCGGTTTATTTGGCAACATGAAATATGATAGAATGCAGCAGTGTGTGCATATAAGTTCTTAGATGGGGGTACATCCGGTGTCTATTTTAGGCAATATGCTTTCAGAGATAAAGGCAAGGGATATAAGAGGTTTTTCGTTAGTTGAACTACTAGTCGTTATTTCGATAGTCAGCCTGTTGACCGCTATTGCGGTACCGGTGTTTCTGGGGCAGAGGGAAAAATCAAGGGTGAGGGCAACTGAGTCAAGCGCCAGGAGCGCGGTTGCCGATTTACAAGCATCTCTCGATGCTTACATGTCCGGCGATCCCATTGTCATAAATGCTAATCCATTTGGCGGACAAGAATGCTATGAGCCCGCTAGCGGAAGCGCAACTGGTAACACTTGTTTAGCCATCTTCAATCTAACAGCAAGCGTGTTCAAATACACCCCATACCCGGGCGGGATGACAGATGTTCTCTCCCTCTTTGCGGCCGGCCATAATTGGAGTGGAGACACGAGCGCGTATAACGGTCTTCCCTTGTTCGTAACGGCGTCTCCGGCAGACGGCCAGGTTCTTTTAAGTCCGTCAGGTAGCAACTCTGTTTATATCCTTGCCTATGCCTCAAACTCCACAGCGCCGGTATTCAGCCAATTAGTAATCAGCCGATAATTAATAAAATGGGGCAGATGACAATGGGCGGTATTTAACCGTCAGAGAAAATATTAGGGGGTACATCCAATGTCTGTTTCAGGCAATATGATTTCAGAGATAAAGGCAAGGGATAAAAGAGGTTTTACACTAATTGAGCTCCTGATTGTTATCGCGATAATCGGTATATTGACTGCTATCGCGCTACCGGCATTTCTGGGGCAGAGGGAAAAATCAAAGGTGAGGGCAACTGAGTCAAGCGCCAAAGGCGCGGTTGCCGACTTACAAGCATATCTCGATGCTTACATAGGCGGCGATCCCATTGTCACAAATAATGATTTATATGGCGCACCAGGCGCAAAAGGATGCTATGAGTTCGCTAACGCAAGCACTACGGGTAAAACTTGTTTAGCCATCTTCAATCAATCAGCCAGCGTGTACCAATACCCCGCATACCCGGGCGGTATGACAGATGTTATCTCCCTATTTGTGGGTACCCATACATTAAATGGAGACAAGAGCGCGTATAACGGTCTTCCCTTGTTCGTAACGGCGTCTCCGGCAGACGGCCAGGTTCTTTTAAGTCCGTCAGGTAGCAACTCTGTTTATATCCTTGCCTATGCCTCAAACCTGACAGCGCCGGTATTCAGCCAATTAGTAATCAGCCGATAATTAAGGAAATCGGGCAGATGACAATGGGCGGTATTTAACCGTGAGAGAAAGGGGTTGACAGAAATAATTCCCAGCGTATATAATAGTAATATACATGAGGAGTTTTAATGAAATAGATGGTTTTGAGTGGGATGCTGGGAATAAAGATAAAAATCAGTTAAAACATAACGTTCATTGGCTTGAATGTGAGGAGGTATTCTTTAATTGGCCATTGATAGTTAAGCAGGATACTCTTCACTCAAAGGCGGAAAGTAGATATGCCGCCTTAGGTAAGACTGTAAGAAACAGATTGCTTGTTATTGTGTTTACAATTAGGGATAAGAAGATAAGAATCATTTCAGCAAGGGATATGAGCAAAAAGGAGAGGAATATCTATGAAGAGAAAATTAAAAATAGTACCGGTTTTTAACACCGAAGACGAAGAGAGAGGGTTCTGGGGTATCCACGATACATCAGAATATTTTGATTATGACAAGGCTGAAGCGGTTATTTTCCCAAACCTGAAACCTTCGACGAGATCTATATCTATCAGATTGCCGGAAACGCTTATAGAGCAGCTAAAAATGATTGCCAATGAAAAAGATGTTCCTTATCAATCGCTTATTAAAATATATCTCGCTGAAAAAATTGAACAGAGTATAAGATGAGGCAACTCCTTCGTTATTATATTACGCAAGTAAACGTCCCCGTTGAAGTCTATTTCGAGGTCATTTTCCAGATACCATCCCACATTGTCGGCGGGGCGGCCTTTAGGTGTTCGCATCTTTCGACATAAATTTGTGATAGTTTATCGGCGGCGTGCAGCTTCAGGGATTCCCTGAATAGTTTTGCCGCGTGGTCCCAGTCTCCCGACTGGTATGCCTTGCGTCCCTCCCTGAAGTAGCCCGCTACTTCCATGAGACGCGGAAACGTCTCCTCCGTATGGTAATCAAGGACTTCATATATCCTTACCGCCCTCGTCTTTCCCTTCACTATGACATCGTCAATGTCCCGAACCTGATATATGCCGCGCAGTTTGTGGTACGTGTTTTCGGAGATGAGTATTTTCGTGCCATACTGTTTACACGCCGATTCAAGCCTCGACGCCAGATTGACGCCGTCTCCTATCATCGTAAAATCCATTCGCTTTGGCGAACCAATATTCCCCGATACCACGGTGTCGGTGTTGAGGCCGATGCCTATGTCTATCGGTTTCTTCTTGTCGGCGGTACGTTTGATATTCCACTGCCACAAGGATTTGATCATCTCAATGGCGCAGCGTACCGCCCTGTCCTCGTTATCGTCATACGGGATAGGTATGCCAAAGCCCGCCATTATGGCGTCGCCTATGAACTTATCCAGCATCCCCCCTTCTGCCTGAATACATTCCATCATCAGGGTGAAATACTCATTGAGCAGACTTACTGTGCCATGCGCCCCAAGCTCCTCCGTAAAAGTGGTGAAACCGCGTATGTCCGAAAATAACACCGTGGCCGGCGTGCTCTTGCCACCTAAGATGTCGTCGCCTCCGGCCAGAAGCTGATCGGCAAGCGCCGGGTCCATATAGCGCGACATAGTGGATTTCATACGCTTCTCGCCGGAGATGTCTTCCAGTATTATCATATTTCCGAGCTTTTTCCTCTCATCACTTACCAGCGGTAGCACCGTCACATTGGCCGACACACTCTCACCGTTAAAAATGAGCACGGCATCCATGGTGATCTCGGCGCTTCGGGTGTGTTCAACCTGCTTGACCTTATCAAGAATCCACGAGTTCTGTCCTGTGAAAAAATTGCCTGTCTCTTTACCGATTATCTGCTCTATGCCTGTCTTTAGTATGCGCAGCCCCGAGGCGTTGCACGTGATTATCTTCCCTTCCTCATCAAGTGTAATAACACCGTTACTCATACTCTGGAGCATACTTTCATTATAATTTTTCATGTTTTGAATGTCATTAAAGAGCTTGGCGTTCTCAAGGGCAATAGAGATTTGCGCGGTAAACGCCTTCAGCCTGGACTCATCCTCGTCGGTAAACGGGCCGCCGCGCTTGTTCAGCACCTGCGTGACGCCTATAACCTTGCCCTGCTTGTTTGCCACAGGGGTGCAGAGTATAGAGCGCGTGAAAAATCCCGTCTTATAATCGAACCCAGGATTAAAACGTAAATCAGCATACGCGTAAGGGATGTTTACAGACTTGCCGCTTGTAAAGACCGCCCCCGCAATCCCTAAATGATTGGGGAAGCGTATCTGTGTAACGTCAATGCCCTCGCCTACCATAGACCATAACTCATTGGTCTTGGCGTCGTTGATAAAAAGCGTGGAGCGCTCGGCGTGGAGCATCTTTGTGGCCTCGCTCATCACCTTCTGAAGCAGCGTGCTCAACTCAATCTCCGACGTGATGTCGGCTACTATGTCAAGAAACTCAAGCTCCTGGGCGCGTGAACATTGCATCTGCTCCACAAACTGAGCTGTTTGCAGCACTATGGCCGCCTGTGTTGTCATTGCCTCAAGGAGATTCATGTCATCAATGGTAAACTTACCCGCTTGTTTATTCAGAACCTGCACAACTCCAAGCACATCAGCCTTTCCCGTAACTATCGGAACGCACACCATGTTTCTGGTCTTATAGCCCGTCTGCTGGTCGATTTCCCGATTAAAACGTTTATCCTTGTATGCGTCGTTGACTATGACGCCCTTGGCCATTTTAAAGACGTCGCCGGCGATGCCGCTCGTGTTGAGAAACCGGATCTGGCGTTTAAACCCGCCCTGGGCTACAATGGAGTACAGCTCGCCTGTGCCCCTGTCATTGAGGAAAATTGAGCCGCGCTCGGCTGAAAGCTCAGTAATGGCCATATTAACAAATACTTCAAGTATCCCATCCATTGAGTCGATTGCGGCAAGCTTATGCGATATACTAAGCAGCATCTGCGCTTGCTTAAGGCCTTGTTCAAGCTCATGGAGTTTGCTCTGCACAGTGTCCTGGGAGGCCGCCGGATTGTCGGTTTTCTTTTTCATATCTGTGTGTGTTTGTCCTCTAATTCCCGTCTGAGTGCCTGAATTGTTTTATGTAACTGTTTGATTTCGGCCCGATGCGCCGCGCGCTCATTATCAATGCGTTCGTCAAACTCAAAGGACATTGCCTCCATCTCACGGCGCATACCGGCAACGATTGCCTTAATCTGTTTTGTCTCATCGGCCATTGTGGCGGCAGTTTTCTGAACCTCATCATCCTTTTCCTGGCCCACACGCTGGAGTTCTTTTCTCAGCTCAACTATGGTGGCCTGAAGCTGCGAGATTTCCGCGTTGGCCGCTGCGGCTGACCTTCTGATAGAGTCCTCTTTGTCAAATTGACAGAATTCGAGTTGTTTGCGCATCGCCTCTACTGTATCTTTCAGATACCGGTTCTCTGTAAGAGCGCCCTGAAGTTCATCTTCATTGTCAATGTCTCGTTGCATAGTAAATATAGAATACTATCATAGCAGCGGTATTGTCCGCAACTAAAAAAGAATTGCTGCAGCAATTCTCAATGGAGTGCAGAGCGCATGTGTGTGTGCTACAGTATTTGTGATGGGAAGCAGCGATGAACACAATTAAGATTCTTTATACAACAATCGAATCATCCTGAGCTTGTCGAAGGATGCCTCCGAATTACTTCTTTGATTGCATTTTGGTATTAGTCCTTTTTTATCCTGCCTGGCTTTGCAACCTGACTACTTGTCATTACTGTGATGCCTTGCGATCAGTTCCCTAATGGCCGGGACCAGATCGTTCGGAACTTCCATTACAGTTAAAATATGCTTATCAAAGACTGCTTCGTCCTCGGCAACGGCTTCTTCCTCAGTCTGTTGTTCGTAATGCGCAAGCACACTGCTGACTCTTTTTTCATCCCAGCCCGGCGGAAATCCGGTTTGTCTCAATTTCTTCTCCTGTACCTCATTTTCACCAACATCATGCTTGTATATGTGCGGCAAACCAGACTCTGTGCCGATATAGTACCGAATAATCAATGTTAGTCTTTTCCCATAAACAAATCCTAACGCAATTTTAACAAATCCCTTTCAGCGCGCTCAGAGAGGCCGGCCCCAGTACGGTTATCACCTTCTGTGCGGGGTGTAAGAAGTCGTCTATGATGTCCTTGATATGGACTAATTTTACCCTGTCGATGCCCCTTATGATTGCCTGGGGCGGGTAGTGTCTTCCATAGTATATCTCCTGCCTGGCTATGTTTTGCATCCTGCCCGAGGAGGATTCCATGTTCAGCAGTATGTTGCCCTTTAACTGGCTCTTGGCCCTTTGGAGTTCTTTCTCGGTCAATGTGTCTTTCAGTGACTTTATTTCGTTTAAAATCGTTTCTATGACTTCCACGTATTTCTTTTTTCCGGTTGCCGCAAACACGCCAAACACCCCTGTGTCGTGGTATGACGACAAGAATGAGTATATTGTATAGGCAAGTCCGCGGTTTTCCCTGATCTCCTGAAAAAGCCGCGAGCTTACGCCTGCACCGAGTATCGTGTTTAGCAATAAAAATGGATAGCGCAGCGTGCTGTCTTGTTTTACACCCCTTACCCCTATACACAAATGCACCTCGGAGAGGTCTTTTTTATGCACCTTGACACTACTTTTGAACTGTGCCGATGGTTCCTCTTTGATTATTAGCGTCTCTTTGGACAAATTTTTCTGAAACCCTAGTTTTTCGTTAAATGACTTCAACATCGATTCATAGCCGATATTTCCAGCAGCCGAGATAACAATCCCGTTTGTCCCGTAGTGGTTGTCCATATGTCTTACGAGGTCGCTGCGAGCTAGTGAGTTAACAGAATCCTGAGTTCCCAGTATATTCATACCGAGGCCGTCTTTTCCCCAGATGTCTTCGTAAAAAAGGTCGTGAATGTATTCGTCGGGGGTGTCTTCAACCATTTTTATCTCTTCGCCTATTATCTCCTGCTCCTTTATTATATCCTCTTCCATTAACAGCGAATTAAGATATATATCAGAGAGTATGTCTATGCCCTGCGTGGTGAAATCCTTCAGGAGTTTTACATAGAAAGTGGTGTTTTCTCTGGATGTGAAGGCGTTAATATCGCCGCCCATGGAGTCTATCTCTACGGCGATATCCTTTTGAGTACGATTTTTCGTACCCTTAAAAAGCATATGCTCAACAAAATGGGATATCCCGTTTTTCTCCAGCCGTTCATATCTCGCGCCAATCTTAACCCATATGCCCATTGATACGGAGCGAACGCCCGTCATCCGCTCCATTACTACCGGAATACCGTTATCTAAAAAGCCTTTTTTCAAGATTCGTCCCTCTTACTTTCCCTGCGAATTCTACTTAACAAAAAAAGGGATAATAGCTTATCCCTTTATCTTTACTTGTCCTCTATGCACCGGACCTGCCCCTCTATGCACCGGACTTGTCCCTCTATGCGCCGGAACTTTTTAAGTCTCAGATTGTTTAGCCGCGTCTTTTAATGCCTCTTTCCGGCTCAGCTTTATTTTCCCGGCCCTGTCTATCTCGATAACCTTAACCATGACCTCATCGTCCTCTTTGAGTTCGTCGGTAACTTTGTTGACGCGCTTGTCCGAGATTTGCGATATGTGTAAAAGCCCGTCCGTACCGGGGAGAATCTCTACGAAGGCCCCGAAGTCCATTATCTTCTTTACCTTGCCTTTGTATATGCGCCCTATCTGAGCATCTTCGACGATACCTTCCACGATTGCCCTCGCCTTTGCCAGCGAGGCCTCGTCGCTTGAGGCTATGGTCACTATGCCCTCGTCGTTTATGTCGATTTTCACGCCAGTCTGCTCAATGATTCCCTTGATCACCTTGCCGCCTGAACCGATTACGTCTTTTATCTTCTCAGCCTTTATCTTCATCTGGAATATTCTGGGGGCGTTTTTAGACAATTCCGCACGCGGCTCTGAGATTGCCCCGGTTATCTTGCCCAGTATGTGCAGTCTGCCAAGCCTTGCCTTTTCAAGGGCAAAAACCATTACCTCACGGCTGACGCCTTTTATCTTTACGTCCATCTGAAAGGCGGTTATGCCCTTCTTAGTGCCGGATACCTTGAAATCCATATCTCCGAAATGGTCCTCGAGGCCTAAAATGTCAGTCAGCACCACTACCTTTTCGCCTTCCTTAATAAGGCCCATCGCTATCCCGGCAACCGGCGCCTTTATCGGCACACCGGCATCCATCAGGGCAAGCGTCGCCCCGCACACCGATGCCATTGACGACGACCCGTTGGACTCCAGTATGTCCGACACAATGCGTATCGTATATGGAAACACATCTGCCCCCGGCAGGACTGATTTTATTGAGCGCTCTGCCAGTGCCCCGTGTCCTATCTCTCTTCTGCCCGGCGACCTCAGCGGTTTCACCTCTCCTACGCTGAACGGAGGAAAGTTATAGTGAAGCATGAATGCCCTGTATGTGTCGCCGTCGAGCGAGTCTATCCGCTGCTCATCGGACGAGGTACCAAGTGTTACGGCCACGAGGGCCTGCGTCTCGCCCCTTACGAAGAGCGCCGAGCCGTGTGCCCTTGGGAGCAGGTTCAGGTGGCAGTCGATTTTTCTGATGTCGTCCGCCCCTCTGCCGTCCGCCCTTATGCCGTCGTTCAGGATTGAGGTTCTTACGAGGTCCTGCTCAAGGTGCTCAAACAATTTCGCAATTTCCCTTACATTAACCTCAGGGTCTGCGGCAGCCAACTGCTTGATTGCCTCGTCAAGGATGCCGTCGAGGGTCTTTTGCCTTTGAAGTTTGTCTGGTATTCTTATAGAGTCCCGCATCTTCGCCACACACAGGTCTTTTACAGACGCGGCGAGCGCCTCATTTCCCTTGACCTCTGCCACGGCGCGTTTCGGTTTGCCGGCCTTCTCTCTTAAGAGGTTCTGTGCCTCGATTATTTTTTTGATCTCTTCGTGGGCACGGTCTATTGCCGTAATAAGCACGTCCTCGGGTATTTCAAGTCCGCCGCCTTCCACCATCGTAACGGCTCCGGCCGTGCCGGCAACGACGAGGCTCAAATCAAGTGAGGCCATGTCCTCAAAGCATGGGTTGATTACAATCTTTCCAGCCCTTCCTTCATCACCTGAGGCATCCGGGGCAAACCGGCCAACCCTGACGGCCGCAACCGCGTCCTCAAACGGTATGTCCGATATGAGCAACGCTGCCGAAATCGCCGTTATCCCAAGTATATCGGCAATGTTCTCATCGCCATAGGAAAGCACAGAGACCATGCCCTGTGTCTCGGAGTTAAACCCCTTTTTGAAAAGCGGCCTTATAGGCCTGTCTATAAGACGCGAGGTGAGGACTTCTTTTTCTGACAGCCTGCCCTCACGCTTTAAAAAACCGCCCGGTATCCTACCGGCCGAGTATGCCTTCTCAATATAATCTATCGTCAGTGGAAAGAAATCCTTTCCCTCGACGGTCGCCTTATTGGCTACGGCGGTTGCCAGAACCATCGTATCGCCATATCTGGCCACGACAGAACCATCCGCTTGCTTGGCCATAAGCCCTGTCTCCAATATCAGATTCTTTTCGCTGATTATGACTTCTGTAGATGTCAATATTCTCTCCTCTATTTTCTGATTCCTAACCGTTCGATTAGCGATTTATAGCGTTTGATGTCTGTTGTCTTTAAATAGTCGAGGAGTTTCTTTCTCCTTGCGACTATCTTCAAAAGTCCCCGCCTCGAATGATGGTCTTTCGTATGCGTCTTAAAATGTTCCGATAAATACTTCATTCTGTCGCTTAAGAGGGCTATCTGGACCTCTGGAGAGCCAGTATCCTTCTCATGGATCTTGTAATCCTCGATCATCGTATGCTTAGTCTCTTTTGTTTGAGACACGTTATCACCCCTTTTCCTCAGCTTTTAATGTATGCCTTCTTAATAAAAAAGGCCTACATCTGGTCAATGATAGCACATTCAATACAAATGTGTAAAGAAACCTCTGTAAATTAATTTATTTTACCGTAAGTGCCGGGGTTCTTAGCCCCGCGCTTAATTCCTCTTTAGTAATTGGCCATCGTACCATGTGCTGTCTAATGTGTAATTTGCCTTCACCCACTGTGGAATTCCAGCAGGACTGAGCAAATCCAGTTCGTTGTCCCGTTTCAAAAATATGAAGGCCGGCCGGTTTTTCAGCAAATCGGCCTTGAGAGAGGCCATCTTCTCCCCTGTCGTCTCTATCATCCCCGGGTAGAAGGACATACCAAAGAAAAACAAGTATTTCGTCGGCGTTAGCCTTCCCGACTGCAAATATATATATTTATCGTACGATGGCACCCATATGGTATCGTTGTCTTTGGTGTGCTCTTTTATATAGAGAGAAATCGGCTCTTCCGCCACGGTTGACGCTGTGTACTTAGTAAGCATATTAAATCCGGCCCTGGCCATCGTGTTGTCCAAAATCAGGAGGGACAATATCAAAAAGGCGGCAATCAGGACAGAGGACAACGCCGGAAGCAACAAGCGCCTCATATTAAAAGCCATAAATGCCGCACCACAGGCCGCTGTCATTATAAAGCCCGGCATTACCTGAATATAGTAATGGTTGTAATGGTGGTTTTGAATGTTTACCGCAAGCAGGCTCAAAATAAACCAAATGGGAAGTATCAGCGGGACATATCTGTACTTCCGCAAGAAAGATTTTTGAAACACGCTTATAACGCCCAACGCAAAAAACACGTTCACCGTCCTGATAAACCAGACTAAGGTTGAAAACGCGTGAAGACTCAGGGCTATTTTCTGTGAAAGAGGGTTATGGTAAGACGGCTCATGTGTAGAAAATGTGAGATTAAAATATATCACGTCAAGCCAGTTTGTCAAAGTCCCCGTAAAGACAAAATAAGCCAGGGCCGACAGCAATGGAACAGCGGCTCCTGCGGTGAAAAAAATACTGAAACGCTTAAGCCTTCCTTGCATACTGGTCTTACCGGCCTTACCGGCCAGCAAATAAACCATCCACGGCAGCGCTGAAAGTAAAAATGGTTCTTTAGTCAGAACAGAAACAGAAAAAAAAGCACCTGACAATAGAACTAAAAAAGAGTTTTCCCGCCATACCGCCTCAAGGGCGCAAAGCACACCGAAAAGCATAAACACCGAGGCATATTCCTCAGTAAAATTCCCCATGCTGAATGTCATTGGAGAGTAAAAATAGACCAAAAAAATTATTGTAAACATGGCCGCTATCCATGAAGAGAGAAAAGTCCTCACGGTGATTATAAAAAATACTATGGCCGCGCCGGCGGCAAACAACCGCTCCATGGCCCTTATTGAGTTAAAAGTGCCGTCGCCGAGTTTCAGGGCAAGGGCATTGACGGCAAAGACAACGGGCTGCTTATTTTCCCACACATCACGATACAGGAGTTTCCCATGAATAAGGTGATGGGCAATGTTGACAAATATGGCTGAATCGGAAGGCAGCAGCACGCCGGAGGCATAGTTTATGCACCGCCAGCCGATGTAAGCGGCAAAAACACACAATGCGACGTCTGTTAACCACAAGACCCTGTCTTTATTGCTTGCGATAACCATATCTGATGCCTGACAATAGCAACTTCTCTTTATTGTACCAGATTCTCTCTAAATAAATGTTACAATAGTGTTGTATGAATTATGAATAGCTCGTTCAATGCTTACACGAAAAGGCGTATTGAATACTATGACGCGCAGGCCTGCCGTGCGGACACGAGACCCGGGCTTGGACGGCACTATCGCCGCAGGGTAGTAGAGATATACAGGCATTTGGTCGCCGAGGGCCTTAGGGTTATCGAGTTGGGCGCGGCACAAGGAAGGCTTCTTGCGGCGTTAAAGCCGTCCTATGGCCTTGGCATAGACTTCTCAAAGGAGATGGTCAGGCGCGCCCGTGCTAACTATCCCCATCTTAACTTCATGCAGGGCGATGTACATTTTCTTGATATAGAAGAGAAATTCGACGTAGTCATTCTCTCAGACCTGCTCCATGACTTGTGGGATGTCGAGGCGGTGTTTAATCAAATATCAAGGCTTGCCTCCCCGCACACGAGGATAATTATCAATATATACAGCCGCCTTTGGGAGATGCCCCTCATGGGGGCCTCGCTGCTTGGTTTGACTCACCCGCGCATAGAACAGAACTGGCTTACCGTAGAGGATATTTCAAATATGCTCTACCTTCAGGGCTTTGAGGTTGTCTCGCTAAGGCGCGAGATACTGTGGCCGCTGCCCGGAGTTTTTTTAAATCTGCTGCTCAATCGGGGCATTGTAAAGACATGGCCAATGAGTGAACTTGCGCTGTCTAATTTTATCATCTGCCGCCCTATGCCGGCAAATAAAGACAACTCCGATGCACTCCCCGTAGTGTCGGTAGTAATCCCGGCCCGAAACGAGGCCGGCAATATTGCATCTATTTTTGAGAGGACTCCGCAGATGGGAAAATCAACTGAGTTAATCTTCGTGGAAGGCCACTCCACTGACAACACATACGAGGTTATTGGCAAGGAGATAACAAACCACCCCGGCATAGACGCGAGCCTCTACCGCCAAACAGGCAAGGGCAAGGGCGACGCCGTGCGCCTCGGCTTTGAGAAGGCCGCGGGGGATGTCCTGATGATTCTTGATGCCGACATGACGGTAGCCCCCGAGGACCTCCCGCGATTTTACCACGCCCTGTGGTCAGGCAAAGGTGAGTTTATAAACGGTGTCCGCCTTGTTTACTCTATGGAGGACAACGCCATGCGATTTTTTAATCAAGTTGGGAATAAGTTTTTCAGCCTTGCCTTTTCGTGGCTCTTAGGCCAGCCAATAAAGGATACCCTCTGCGGCACGAAGGTTATCCTAAAAAAAGACTATGAGAAAATCGCTTTAAACAGGCCATACTTCGGAGACTTTGACCCCTTCGGTGATTTTGACCTGCTTTTCGGCGCGGCAAAGTTAAACCTGAAAATCGTCGAAATGCCCATCAGATACAGGCAGCGCCTCTACGGCACAACGAACATCCAACGCTGGAGCCACGGCTGGCTTCTCCTGAAGATGGTGGTATTTGCGGCAAGCCGCATTAAGTTTGTATGAATATATAATACCTGGGTTTTGGGTGAATGGGCACATATGGGGCACATATTGTCTGAAGAC
>JADFXO010000007.1:0-5056 GCA_015233485.1 Nitrospirota bacterium | reverse complement strand
ATGCGGGTTAGCAGTTCAAGAAGTTCAAAAACGGTAGATGCACGATCGTAGTCGGGATTGAAGTAGTACAGCCGTCTACGGATGTCTCTATTACTTTTGAGGCTATGCTCTTTACGACGTTTTTGATTCCAAATAATTGGTCATCGGCCAAGTTTCATGCCCAATAAATAAATCTGTCTTTTTACTCTTTAAGCTCTATTATACATCGAATATATTCGTCTATGTTTTTTATGTCGGGTATTTGAGTCAAGCCTTTTTTTCTTAAGAGAATATCCAGCTCCATTATCAGGCCATCAAATGCGTATTCAAAAAACAAACCTTTAGGCTCCAGTTCCTCAGTAAATCTATCTGTCGGACGAAGCAGCTCGGCTGGTATACGTAACTCAATGGCTACAAAGTTTAGTACTTCAATGACCTGGTCTTTGGGCAGCCCCGACGATTTATAGTATTGTTGATAAAACTCATCAGGGCTTAATTCTTCCCTGCTAAGAAACCGATTCATCCGTGCTATGCTCCCAAATGACATCATTAATATACCACCAAGCACTATAATGATAACGGATGCAATCTCAATTATGGCCTTAGCTGTCAAGTAAATCCTCCTGAATGGTTAACGCTTGACTATTCTATCCTTACCCAATGTGGAAACAGATCGCAGGATTTAGGATCATCATTATGCAAACAACACTCTAAACAACCAGTTTCAACTAAAATATCAAAACCCCCTTCAGCTAACGTTGGTAATAAAGCAGCCCTTCCACCGTATTTGGCTATAGGGTGCAAGAAATCGTCTAACTCAGGGAATATCTTTTTGATTCCATACAACTGCAAATAATGCTGCCATGATGTTGGATGTGCAGGCGCTCCAAGTTTTGCAGGAACTAATCCAACTGACCTGTTTGCAAGGGGATTAAGTAAATCATGTGCGGTCACCAGCTCAGACCATTGGAATCTATTCTCCTCTATGCAGGTTTGCAGGCAATGTAAGGCCTTTTCGCGAGCCTCATCAATGGGCAAATACTCCAAAGATAACTCCGCAAGTAACCTTAAAACCGAGTTATATACTTCGGTAAGCACTTCAAGGATTCTACCCGGGAAAAGTTTTAAATGTAGAATTTCTTTACCAAGTTCATCAAGTAATTCAGTAAGTCTGATCTGATCAATAGGCGAACGTTGAATTTCATGGTCAATTTCGCCAATTAATACAATAAGTCTGTCTGCAGTAATATA
Source organism: Nitrospirota bacterium (assembly GCA_015233485.1). Classification (GTDB taxonomy): domain Bacteria; phylum Nitrospirota; class Thermodesulfovibrionia; order Thermodesulfovibrionales; family Magnetobacteriaceae; genus Magnetominusculus. The sequence goes on along the minus strand of JADFXO010000007.1, from coordinate 3,826 downwards.
TTTATCTGAATCTTCCATGTTCGATTTCTCCTTTTAGTTTAAAACAGTTATTATTGCTTATGCAATGTTTGTTTATGTATTTAAAAAAACGGCAGATAACGAAGTAAAGCTTCTACCTCGCTATCTGCCGTTGTCTTTGAATTTTAGAACAATTTAAAATCACCGCCCGACGCGGCATCTCCGGCGGCGTTTACCTTCCGGTCGGGCTGGGTATCGACATTGCTCAGCGTGCTTGCTGAATTTTGGGCTTGCGCGGTGGTTGGTTCAGGGACTATCTTGTTTACATCAAGCTCAAGCGCCCTTGCCGCTTCTCTTAACAGTTGTCTGCGGCCATCGGTGCCGATTATCTCCATATCTACCGGATTGTTCGTCGCGCGCAGGAACTCACTCCGCCTTATCGACTGCTGTTCTTTGGCTATCAGGGACGATGTTCCCTTGGCGATTATCCTTACATCCGGTACGTCGTCAATGCCTTTATCGTAATCAAGATTGAAATAATACTGCCTCTCAACCGATGTGGCTATCACCTTTGAGTCTATGTTCTTTACGACGTTTTTGATGCCGCGCGCCGCCTGGCTTATCAGCATCGAAAACCCGCTTGCCGTGCCGTTTGCCGCAATGTCCTTCATGCCGCCTCCACTGAATGTTGTCAATTAATCTCAACAAATATGCCTTACTTTATATCATTACCAAGTTTCCATAAAAAGTACATGGGGCTGTCTTTAATATTTAGTTCCTCTTCATATGCCTCGTATAGTTTAGATAAAAATGGTGTATATGCAGGGGTACTTAAAAGAATTTCTGGAAAATTAGCACCCATAAGACCAGCAATCGTTACGACCACATTTATCATTATGACATTAGCTGCCGACATTACTTTCATTCTTGTTATTTTTTGACAAACTGTTCTTACACGTTGCAGTTCGTCATCAATGAACTCACGTTTGAGATATTCCATCTCTTTTTCAAAGTCACTTGAGTTTGATTTTTTCAAGACATCCTCAATTGCACGGTCTACTTTGCGTCTAAAGGCATTGAGAGATTCTCCTTCATCTTGTAAGACTTTTGAAAGCAAATTCAAGGAAATGTTTTCAAGGAAAGGCACCTCAAGGTTGGTCATAAAATGCGTGTTGCCTGAAGAATACCTTAATTCTTTATCGCGAATAGTTAATATAGATTTAAGAAGTCTGGCCTTTTGAATTTGCTCGTTTAAAAGACCGCTATCAGGATTTAAGTGAATGAAGGGAGCAAACGTAAAGTGACCGCTAAGAAGTAAAGGGCGGGCATCTTTTAAAAGCCAATTATAGATTGAATCATCATATCTATATCCAAGCCCAACAGCTATATGACAATCCTGACCTTTGTCATTTTTATAAGATTGGGACGTTCTTGTAAACGTTGATCTTTGCCAGCTTCCATCAGGATTGCTCCAGTTGTAACCAAAAATAGAATCATTAATTTTACCTTCTGAATATATTTTAGCAAATGTTGTTATCATTTCAGCTACTAAAGCTGGTGGAGGAACCTGTAATTTATTAGTAATTGGATCAAGTACCGGATTTATCCCCAACACGGGACTTTTAAATTCATCTGGGATAGGGAATATTGACAGATCGGGGTTGTCTTGATCTTGATTAATATTAAACACAATATTATCTGCAATCAGTAATAATCTGCGACTATAGGCAACAATGTCATCTATGTTTTCGACAAAGACGAACAATGTTCTGCCTTTAGTGTTTTCTATGGTATTGACATATTTTTCGAAGTACGTCTTATAGTGGAAATCCAACAATTCCCAAGTGGCTCTTGGAAATGAATCAAGCAGATCAAATAATTTACGGTTAAGCAATGTAACACTATTATCTTTCATTCTGCATCCTATTTAATTATTTATGTATTTCCCAGTCATAATAGCACTTATTAATACTTTTAGCAATGGTAAAATCAGATAGCGTTTTCCAATAATATCCATTTTTTGTTGTGTTGTCAACAGCAAAATATTCAAAATGTGAAAATTCTCCAGCGACATCAAAAGCTTTGCAACAATAAAATTTATATTGTGAGCGACCTATAGGAAAAAGTGAGCGTTTCAAAGCATCCGGCCACCATTTTGGTGATAATATTAAGCTTGGAAATACAACCATATCTTTCTTGACTTCCCTGCAATGAGCTGATAACGTCAAGTAGTTAAAACTTAACCAGTAATATGAACGGTAAGGCGATTTAGGAGTTTCGTACTGTTCTCTAATGTCAAAGGCATCCTTTGTAAAATTATCAAGCGTTATAACGTACAGGTCTACAGTATTATTATCAATTATCACTTGATTACCGTGGCCGCTTCCTTTATAGTAAGTCTCCTCCCATTTACTAAGAACAATTTCTGTTATCTCGCTGCAAGATATTATTGTCGTCATAACAATAAACCCCAAGGCTATTGGCTTTAAGAATTTTACTATTATGCTTTTAGTATTCATTATTATCTCGTTAGTATCTCATAAACGGATTGTTAACACTATCAGTGTCTTTATAAATAATATCTATAATAAACGCACCTACGAGCATCTCCATGTCTTTTCATAACGTATTGTAAATTAATAACAAAAAAAAATGCAATACTTCTTGAATTCACTGTCAAAACATGAGTTGCTTGCAATGACTCTGATCAATACCTTCAGTGTTTCATTGCAAGCAACATCAGTCGCTCCCTTACCTTCTCAGTGCATGGTGAACACACTCATCATTGCTTGTAGTTCTCTGGAATACCCTTTGGCCATTGCCCTTTACACAGTTCTTCACAGGACTTAGAGGGATCACCATTTATTCCTGCTTGTCTGCCTATTTCGTTTGCTTTCATGTCTTCCACACTGTCTTGTCCCTTTGCTATGGTACCCCAAGGGTTAGGATTTTTGAAATGTTCTTTAAGTACATCATATATTTCCTTTCCTAAACCCAAGGCATGTGAAGAAATTTCCCCTTTATACCCAAGCCTGGCGATTTTGCAATGAGCTACACTGTGATAGAATTTATCTACCCCTTCATTACCATAAGGAGTATTCTTCAAACGATCATAAGCAACGTCCATCTTATCTTTCTCCTTTTTCGCTATAGCAGCCGCTTTCAAAAAAATATCAGCTGATTCTTTGAGATCGTTGATCTGTCTGTTAATTCGTTCTGTAAAAGTATTAGGCGAAGAAACAGGTTGCTTATCACTAACCAAAGCAGCACGGTTTTGGCGCTTGTTCTCCATCCTTTTTCTTAACTTTGCAAGAAAAGGGTTAGGCTTCCTGTTCTTAGCTGCATCGTTCTCGCCTCCTTGTTTGGGAACACCATGAAGGCTTCCTTCCATCTTACCATCTTCACCTTGAATCCAAAAATGTTCTTCCATCCTTCCTCCTGTGGGTCTGGTTTTACCGCCGCGAATGCGGGTAGTTTTGATATGAACTGGTTTTGAGGATTCCTGCTTTTGCAGGAATCCCGGGTTCACTCTTTAGAACAAATTAAAATCACCGCCTGACGCGGCATCTCCAGCGGCGTTTACCTTCCGGTCGGGCTGGGTATCGACATTGCTCAGCGCGCTTGCTGAGTTGTGCGTTTGCGCCGCGGCAGGTTCAGGGACTATCTTGTTTACATCAAGCTCAAGCGCCCTTGCAGCTTCTCTTAATAGTTGTCTGCGGCCGTCTGTGCCGATTATCTCCATGTCTACCGGATTGTTCGTCGCACGCAGGAACTCACTCCGCCTTATCGCCTGCTGCTCTTTGGCTATCAGGGATGAGGTCCCTTTTGCTATTATCCTTACATCCGGCACATCGTCAATGCCTTTATC
>JADFXO010000079.1 GCA_015233485.1 Nitrospirota bacterium | reverse complement strand
TACGTTTCCATTCAAGAGCGTTACCGTTGTATAACCGTAAAGGTCAACAGCGGGCGATACTGGAACATCTGCGGGAGTTGAAAGAAGGTGAGGCAGGTGACTGGGACGTGTGGTTTAAGGAGCCTGAGTGGTTATCAGTATGTTACGTTTATTAAACCGGTCGGCAAAAACGCCGCCAAACAGGGAGAAAAACAATACCGGAAGCGAAAGCGCCATCCCCAGAACGCCTAAATAAAAAGAGGATTTCGTAATCGAATACACAAGCCACCCTAAGGCGGTCTGCTGCATCCATGTCCCAATCAGCGAAATCGTCTGGCCGACAAAGAAAAGCCTGTAGTCTCTTTCATAAAGGGCAGGGAAACGCTGCCCCTGCTTCATGGTCTGCATATATGTGAAGCTGCCGCTAAGACTCCACTGGCTTAGCAGGAGGTTCTTTTGCGGGGGAAGCTGCCTCATAGTACGACATCTGGCGGTTTAGTGATTCATTGCCCTTATTGAGTACATTTATGCACTTGTCCATTTTCTTGTTCACCTTCTCGAATTCCATAATTACCTGCTGCAGCGGCTCCGAGTCTACGGCCATATCCTCAAGCGAAAGCATTATATTGTCGTTGAATGTCTTTATCCTTGAGAATTCCTCGTTCATTGCCTGAAACATCTCTTTGTAGCCAAGCAGTTCGATTATTTGCTTTTTCTGATTGGCGAAGACGGCCTGCGTCTGCTTGACGGCGTCTTCTTTTTTATTTGCGGCAGGGGCGGGGGCCATAGTCTCTCTCGTTACTTCCATCAGCTCTGTAAAGTGTTTGCTGAGTATTTTATCGAAATCATTGTAAAAGTAATTCCAGAACGCGGACTCGTCTCCTTTTATCCCTTTCAGCGCCTCAATGGCCGTTTTCACTGATTGAAGTTTCGCGCCTATGATCTCTTTTTTAATAATTACCTCTTCCGAGACCATGGCGTCCTGGCCTATGGCGTCGTTTTCTGTCCCGAGCCTTGACACCTCATCCTCAAGGGCAGCGCTTAAACCATCCGTATTACTGCCGGCAACTGTATCTGTGGTCTTTTTCCTGCCTTTCAGGAATAGATATATGCTCAGTCCGATGAGGACTGCCATGGCCTCCAGCATAAATAAGAATAATAGTGTATTAATCCTGGTCATGTGTCTCTTTAGACTTTCTAAAGTATTTTGTAACTAATTTCATATCAGGCAATTTCACCTTAGGCATCTTTATCTTAGGCATCTTTATATCAGAGAATTTTATCTTAGCCAATCTATTTCTCTTAATATACAACAAAACGGACAAAAATAAAACCATGTTAATCGCGATAAACCATTTGAGAGCCTTATTTAAGGCTGACGGGGCATGGCTTACATACCTGTTAAGCCATGCCGTGGCCTTATATGGTTTTTTTCCCGCGGCGAATTGTTTTTCTGTGCTGTCCGTCTTTTCTTCATGGGAATCCTGCATAGCTGTGGCCGCAATCAGAAAGGATTTACTTCTTTCAATGGTCTTGCTTTTAACGGAAATTGTTAGTTTATAAATCCCTATGGTCTTTAGCGTGAAATACTCGGATAATACACCCCCGCCCCTGGTGCTGCCATTTTTATCGGAGGGACTTTCCGGCGCCCTGAGTTTGAGCTTCACAGTTGCGTTATCTCCATCAGGCCCGGTCAGGCTGCCCGTTATGGCAATCGTATTAGCAAGCTCTCCGATATCAATGATAAGGTCATCAAGAGTCAGCCACGCGTCCACTTTCATTTGTGTATTTACCTGTTGATAGGAGCTTTTAACATTGGTGCGGACTTTCAGGTGTGTTGACACATATATCTTGTTGTTTGCGTCGTCAACACTCATAAAATTCCACTCACCGGCCACGGGGCCAGATATAGTTACAATGTCGAAGTTGAAAAACTGTGTCCAGCTTATGCCGGGGGAACCCTTCTGTGCGCTGTAGTTGTAGCCATCCGGGTCCTGCAGGATTAACTTAAATTCTGGTGTTTTTTTGGAAAAAACTATGGTGAGCCGGTCTATCGACTCATCCACCGCAAATCGGCCTGACTCTGCGGGCAGTATATCGGGGGCTTTTATAGTCTCGTAAATCGATGTAACTGTGGCATTCAAAGAGGTGGGCTGAGGGCATGTAAAGGAAAACCCTCCGGTTTTTTCTGCCAGCTCCTGCATGAAATCCCCCTCTGGCATGGCGCCGAGGGACACCGTAAAGAGTCTCACACCCTTGTCCTTAAATAATGGGACAAGTTCGTTCAGTATCGTGCCGTGTATCTTTTTGTCTTCCTCCGGGGGCGTGGCGTAAGTCTTTGACGCGCCGACGAACACTACAAAACGGTCTGCCAATGATGTGTTGTCCCTGGAAAATTCACTGAGGGCATTGGATAGGGCATTATAGGGATTTGAGGACGCGCTGGCGTTGTCTGAGGATAATTTACCGATTGAGTCTATGGCCTTATAAATGGTAGTCTTTTTGTCAGCGGGGGTTATTTTCTGTATCGTCGCGGCGGCCTTTTCGTTAAACGTAATCAACCCGAATTGGTCGTCTTGCCCAAGTAAAGCGGCAGATAATTTGAGGGCGTGTGTGAGCAGGCCATTAGGGTCTGCTGTTGCTGTGGCGGCCGACGTCTCAACGGCAAAAACTACGCCGCTGCCGGAGCCGTCTGTGGGAAGCGGCCCGCCAAACGCACAGGGCACAGGGCAGAGCCATAGAACAACTGCGAATGAGAGCGCTAACAGCCCCGCTGCCTTATGGTTTTCTTTCGGCATTTGCAATCTTAATCTCTGTCCTCGTTGTTAACTGCCGTCTCATATCGCTTATTATACCTTTTTTTATCAAATAATATACTCGTTTTTGCAAAACAAGTCCACCAATTATGATATAATACCGCAAAAGGGGGTTTGCTTGCGTAATAAATGTCTGAACTCGATTTCTTTATAAAAAACAACAGGCTTTTTTCCCAAATAGGCCGCGCCGAGGTCGAATCGTTGTGCGCCCGCCGCCATCCCTTTAAATATCGCAAGGACGAGCTAATCTTTATGCATGGAGATCCCTCCGACACTATGTATTTTCTGGGACTCGGGCTTGTCAGGTTGTCTAAGCTTAGCTATGACGGCAGGAAATTCACGCTGGATATTGTCGAACCGGGGGGATTTTTTGGAGAGCTTTGTCTTGCGGGCGAAACAGAGAGGCGCTCGATTGCCGAGGCCGCGGAGGATGTCTCGGGTTTTGAGATCAAAAAGGCCGTATTTGAACGCTATCTCATCAAAAGGCCTGAGGTTGCCATAAAACTTATTAAAATAATAAGCGACAAGCGTATTGAAATGGAAAATATCCTTGAGGACATGATCTTTATGGACGTAGAGAGCCGCGTAGTCTCTCTTTTATTGAAGTATACGGAGGGTGGGACGGTTAAGCTGCCCCTGACACATCAGGAAATAGCCGATATGACAGGAACGACAAGGGTCTCCGCCTCAAGAGCCATCGTCACATTAAGAAAGAGGGGTCTGATAGATACAAACGGCCATCGAATCGTACTCACAAACGAGAATAAACTGCGCGAAATGCTGCAACACTCATCCAATGGGAAAAGCGGTAAGCCCGCCTGCGCCACCGAAGCCGCCAGCGAGCGGCAACCCAAATTCAGTAGATAAAGTGTGTGCGTGAATACGGGGTGAAGGGGGGTTACCCCAATACTGTCCGGTATAGAAATATAGATTTATACATGAGGCAATACGGCGGGCGGTGGTGCAACCTAAAGGGCAGACGGGCAAGGAATACTTTATAAACGAGGGTGGCGCGGATGCTTAATAAGAACAGAATAGAGTTTGAGAAGAAGACCGTAACGAAAATGGTGGGGTTTTACTGTAAGAAGCTCCATCGTTGTCAGGGCATCCTATGCCCTGAATGTGCGGCACTGCTTGAGTATTCCCACAAGCGCCTTGATAAGTGCGTATATCAAAACGATAAACCTACGTGTTCAAAGTGTACGATACACTGCTATAAGCCTGACAGACGGCAGCAAATCAGGGATGTGATGAGGTACTCACAGCCGCGAATGCTGCTTCGGCAGCCCCACTTGGTGCTGCTTCACGCCATCGAGGGCCTATTTAATAAAAAACACAAGAAGAAGGGAAAGAAAGGCTCTCCGCCGTCACAGGGTTAATACCATCAGGTTGCAGCCAATGGAACAATCTTTGATGTTACCATAATGTAACAGCGGCACGATTATATTTGGGATATTTGTTGAATTTATTACATGGCTTTATTATATACTAGCGGCTGTGTCTGAGGTATTTGTAATAGGGGGCGGACTAAGCGGGGCAGAGGCCGCGTATCGGGCGGCGGAGCTTGGTGTCGCTGTAACCCTCTATGAGATGCGCCCCGATAAGATGACCGAGGCCCATAAGACCGGCCTCCTGGGCGAGCTTGTCTGCTCAAACTCACTCCGGTCTGACTCCCCGGACTCGGCACACGGCCTCATCAAACAAGAACTTGAGGCGGCAGACTCTCTCATAATGGAGGCGGCGCGGGCCACGGCAGTGCCGGCGGGAGGCTGCCTTGCCGTTGACAGGAATCTTTTTTCGGAGTTTATAACCGCGAAAATCAAGGCACATCCAAATATTAGACTGGTATACGGCGAAGTGGCCTCACTTTCCTCGTTCGATACGGGGGCCGCGGTTGTTTTGGCCACCGGCCCGTTGACCTCCTTAACCCTGGCAGAGGAACTGCAACACATCCTCGGCGGGCAGTCGCTCTATTTCTATGACGCCATTTCCCCAATCATAGACGCCGACTCCATAGACTACGATAAGGCCTTCTTTGCCTCACGATACGGCAAGGGCGGCGGTGATGATTATCTGAATTGCCCTATGAACGCTGAGGAGTATGATTTATTTTATAATTCTCTGATAAATGCCGATAAGGTAACTGTGAGGAATTTTGAGGACGAGAAGGTGTTTGAGGGCTGTATGCCGATTGAGGTCATGGCAGGGCGCGGCAAGGACACGCTGCGCTTCGGGCCGTTGAAGCCAGTCGGACTTATTGACCCAAGAAATGACATTAAACCATACGCCGTTATACAACTGAGGGCGGAAAACGTCGAAAAGACTTCATATAACTTAGTCGGCTGCCAGACCCGCCTGAAATATGCCGAGCAGTTCAGCGTGTTCAGGTGCGTACCCGGTCTTGAGAATGCCGAATTCCTGCGATACGGCAGTATTCACAGAAACACATATATCGATTCACCAAGACATCTGAACAAGGACTTAACCCTGAAATCCATGCCCCATGTATACATAGCCGGGCAGATTACGGGCGTCGAGGGCTATCTGGAGTCAACGGCGATGGGGCTTCTTGCCGGTATCTACGCCGCCCGTAAACTCAGGGGGCTTGACGAGGTGCTGCCGTCGCGATTTACCGCGTGCGGCTCGTTGGTAGGGCATATCACAGGGGCAACCGCAGACAATTCATCAAATATTCAGGCATCTAACGCTCAGACATCGAAGTTCCAGCCGTCAAACATAAACTTTGGCCTTCTGCCCCCTCTTTCTGTGCCGATCAGGGACAAGGCAAAAAAGAGACAGGCCGTTGTGGCAAGGGCGTTGGCCGACTGGAAGCGATTCATTGCAGAGTCATATAGATAGTTTTTACAGATACATGGAGGTTGAGCGAAACGCATCCCCTCATACCCTCAGGGCATATAAAAAAGACCTTGACGAGTTTATTGTCTTTGTAAAAAAAGATCCTATGTCCATAGATTTGTACGACATCAGGGGGTTTGTGGCCTCGCAGTCAAAAAAGGGCCTCGCGAAGGCGTCGGTCATGCGGAGGCTCTCAACGGTGAAGGCCTTTTTTAAATACCTTAACAGCGTGGGTGCGGTTAAGACAAACCCCACGCGTCTGGTTCCTTCGCCTAAAGTCCCGCAGCATCTGCCGAATTTTTTGACCAAAGACGACGCCTTTACGATGATGGAAAAGGCAGAGGGGATAGGCTTTACCGCATCGCGCAACAAGGCGATGCTGGAGTTATTTTATTCGAGCGGCCTTAGGGTGAGCGAACTTGCAGGGGCGGACGTGGAATCGATAAGCCTGAAACAGGGTATGGTAAAAGTCCGCGGCAAGGGGAAAAAAGAGAGGATTGTCCCAATCGGCTCATACGCGCTGGGGGCGTTAAAGACGTATCTTGTCGAACGGCTGCTGATAAAGGAAGAGACAAAGCGCTCCACGAATATCTCTAAAAAAGCCCCCCCGAAAGAACCTGAGGCGTTATTTATAAACACATCAGGGGAACGCCTTACTGACCGGCACATACGCAGAGTTGTAGTGAAGTTCGCCCGGCTGACGGGCATAGAGGGCGCGGTTGGCCCTCATACACTGCGCCATACGTTTGCCACACATCTGCTGCAGTCCGGCGCCGACCTCCGCGTTATTCAGGAACTACTCGGCCACGCGTCACTATCGACCACTCAAAAATATACCCACCTTGATATTCAACACCTCATGGATGTTTACGAAAAATGCCACCCGTTGGCATGATTCTAATGCGTAGATTATAGACATTGTGAGGCACGAAGCGCCTACTGCCAAAATGCGTTCACAGAAGTAAGAAGATTTCTCATCGAATCATCCGTCAGAAAACCCTTGCCTCTTTAATGACCATATATCCATGCAACTCTCCTTATAGACCATCGAACCCTCCTGCCTATTTGCAGTCTCTTTATTTCGATGGTACTACTTTCTTTCATGGATTGACCCTCTCTCTGGTACATTTTTCATGACCGCTTTTGGTACATTTTATCATGGCCGGCGACACCTTGTCTGTCATTCCTGCGAAAGCAGGAATCCAGAGAACCCTATACCGAAGCTAAGGGCATAGGCTATTTCTGCTTTATTTCTCTCGTATGACCTGACGTAACCCCTAACACATCCTAAAAAGAGAAGTCACCAAACACGTCTTTAACATTTATTTCCAAACCCTCAATTACCCTGGACTTAACCACGCCCTCACCTTCTGCTATGGAAAACACCTCGTACGCGTCCCCTTCAATGGTAAATATCTCTATGGTTTCAAGTTCAGGTATCACAATCCAATACTCAGTCACTCTAAACTTTTCGTATATCTTTTTCTTGGTTACGGTATCTTTAGTAACTGAACCCTTAGAGACTATTTCACACACCATATCCGGCACGCCTCTAATATAATCCTGAAAGATACCCATATTTTCTTTCCTGATAAATATGATATCAGGTTGTAACTCCTGCACCCCTGCTTTAAGAATAACGTCAAGCGGGGAAAAATATAAATTTCCCGTTCTGTTTTCCCTCAAATGATACAGGATAATATCAACTATCCTCATGCTGATTGCCTGATGCTTTCCAAACGGACTAGGCCCCATAACCTCCACCCCATTGATTATTTCCGTCAAATCAAAGTCTTTATCTGATATCTGCGTCTCCATATGATAATTTAAGCACAAGGGGTTGTGTTTTTGCAACGGGCGCACGTTACAAACCGCGTTCAAACGAACTGTTCCGTAGCGCGGCGCAAACTTACCCTTACAAACGCTCTGGTCAATTAAAAAAAATCCGGCTCATCATTGACAGACCATAAACCGCTGTGATAGATTGGCATAGTGGTTATGCCATAGAGAGGCATTCAATTAAAGGAGGCACTTAAAAAATGAACATAATGGTTTCAGGTTCTATCGCTTACGACAGGATAATGGATTTTCCGGGCAAGTTTTCTGACCACATCTTACCCGACAAGATACACATGTTAAACGTATGCTTTATGATAAACGAGCTTAAGGAGAACTTTGGCGGCACGGCGGGCAATATCGCCTACGCCTTGTCCCTGCTTGGCGAAAAGCCTGATGTTGTGGCCTCTGCCGGCCATGATTTTAACGCCTACGGCAATTGGCTTAGAGAAAATGGCATCTCTACGGATTTCATCAAAATAATACCAACCGAGTTCACCGCCGGGGCATATATCACCACAGACAACCAGGATAATCAAATCACCGCCTTTAACCCGGGGGCGATGCGACACAGCTCGGCGTACGATTTCGACTCACTCGACCCGCAAAAGACAATTGCCATTGTAGCCCCGGGAAATCTTGACGATATGTATAATTTCATTAAGATATATAAACAACGGGGGATTCCCTATATATTCGACCCCGGCCAGTCACTGCCGGCATGGAACAAAAACCAGCTCATAGAGATGATCACAGGGGCTATGATTTTCATAAGCAACGACTACGAACTCGGCCTTACTATAGAGAAAACCCGAGCCACTGCCGAAGAGATATCTTCAATGGTAGAAATATTGATAACCACTAAAGCAGAGAAAGGCTCTACCGTAATATTTAGACGAGACGGCAGACTTGACACTGTGGACATCCCTGCCGTGATTCCATTCAGGATTAGTGACCCAACGGGCGCCGGAGACGCATTCAGGGCCGGCCTCATAAAAGGTCTGTTGCTGCCGGGACGGGACATAATCCACGCGGCGAAAATGGGGACAGTCAGCGCCTCGTTTTGCGTGGAAGTTCATGGAACCCAAAATTACTCATTCACAAAACAATTATTCAACGAGAGGTTCGCAGCTGAGTTCTCGCTGACAGCCTATTAAGCCGCCGCGACAGGTTAAAGCGCCGCGGCAGAAGGTGCCGCGGCAGGCGATTTATATAGAGTAGGGCGTGAGACAGGTACTCAATCAGACCAATATGTCTATGAGATTTTTCTCATGCCCGGCCCTTTTCTTTTCCTTAGGCATCTTCTTTTTACAGTTGTCTTTTTTTGCCCATTTGGTCGATGTTCCTACGGCTATCGGGCCTATAATACTTCCTATCGATTCAACTGGCATATGTGAGTATTCATTCAGCATATCTACCTCCCGTGAGACTGCGTTAATTATATAGTCGGTAAAAAAGGCTAATAAGTTTAACTCCAGATGAGTCTTCCGCGGCGTAAGGCCCAGCATGAAATTGTGACGTCAACAAATAATGACGCCGGATGAATGGGTGCCGCAGCCATTTTTAGTCCAATGATGGCAGTCCTCAGGCCGTGATTATCCGGACTGCCGTTTATTTTCATTAAGACTTGATTCTCGAATTCATGGATAGGGTTATCTTCATCGGGATTGACGTCGCTTAATTTTCTCATCAACTGCCTTTTCGATAACGCAACGACCTGCTCCCTTGACGAACCCACCCCCACACCAACAATCAAAGGGAAACAGACCTTACCTTCCGCAGCCGCAACTGTCTCTTCAATACACCCGGCAATGGCATCGTAACCACGTGGCAGAATCACCCCTGCGGCAGTCAAACCGCCTTCGGTGAGTGTGAAGAGTCTGCCCGCGTTTTCGCAATCTGCTCCGTTTAGCAGCAAGTCTATTACGAGGGATGTCCCCTCTGACTCTTCGAAGTAAATTATCGGATAGCCCTCTGTTGGAGCTGGGCTGTTCAAAAGCGATTCAAGTACGCCTTCGGCGTGGAAACCTAATTTTTTGGCAGCCGCTTTTGTGCCTTCAATAACGATTTCGCCGATCTCGTTTTGGCTAAGGCCGCGGGGGATTTTTATCCAGAACACCGGGATCCCGGCATCACTGCACACCGATTTTTTTAGTGACCGCGCAGTCCTCATCCTATCGACCAGCGCAGTCAACGCGCTCCTGCCGGTGGACTCTGGAGGTTCGGCCTCACATGCCCCGGCAATCGCCTTCTCGACATCTGGCGGGACCGACGACGCCACTTTTTTATACAGCTCGCCGATCCCGTCTATCAGTTTTAGCATTTACATGCCTTATCGCCGCTTATTTGGGATTACCCACCGGCGGATGCCCCTCTGGCAGGGCGCCCCCTTCGGGATTGCCCACTGGAGAATGGCCGCCCGGCAAGCCGGAACTTTCGCCGCCGGCATCGGCCCCATGCTCAGGTTTTACCGATGTGTTTTTAATGATAAACTCATCAAGGGCCTTTTTATCGATCACAACATTGTAACCTTTTTCTACGCCCATGTAATAATCGTCGAATGCCTTGTTTTTCTTTTGTTCCGTAAGCAGTTGTGTTATCATGTCTTTAGCGGAGTCAAAGTCAACCTTCTTTGCGGGCTTCGTGTCAATCACTTTTATTATGTGATAGCCAAAGGTAGTCTTAACAGGGGCGCTTACTTCGCCCGTCTTCAGCTTAAAAACCGCATCGTCAAACGAAGGCTGCATCTGGCCCTTTGAGAAAAAACCAAGGTCGCCGCCCTTGTCCGCCGTCATCTTGTCGATAGAGACCTCCTTCGCCACTGTGGCAAAGTCCGTGCCTTTCTTTATTTTTTCCGCCGCCGCCTGGGCCTCTGCCTCGGTTTTCACCAGGATATGGCTTGCCTTTATCTGTTCCTGCATGGTGAAGTCCTTTGTGTTATTGTCGTAATACGCCTTTATCTCATCGGGGGTGACCTGTGCCATTTCGGGTTTGAAGGCCTTCTGTACGAGCGTGTTTATCAGGTTTACCTTCTTAAAATCCTCAACCTTCCGGATATACTCAGGGTCTTTATCCATACCGGCCTTTTTGGCCTCAAGATTGAGCAGCTCGTTTTTCTTCAACTCTTCTATGAGTTTTGTCATGCCTTCCTTGCCTTTGAAGAACTGTTTTACATCAGGCGGGAGTTTTGACAACTCACTCTCAATGAGGGCCGCGGTTATCGAGGCGTCTCCGATTTTAACAATCGGAGTTGTGTCTGACGGGGTTGTGCCGTCCTGCCCCTTCGAAGCGTTGTCTGTGAATTTAGACATAAAGCCGTCCAGTGCCTTCTGGTCAACCTGCACGGGATAGCCCTTTTCGATTTGGGTGACATAACCGTCGAACGCCTTTTTCTGTTTTTCAGAAGTCAGATATTGTATTATCATGTTTTTTGACGGCTCGAATTCCACTTTTGCGGAAGGCTTGGTGTCAACGACCTTTATTACATGGTAGCCGAAAGGGGTCTTGACCACGGGGCCTATCTCGCCTTTTTTCAACTTAAAAACGGCTGCGTCAAATGTAGGCTCAAGCTGTCCTTTGGCGAAGAATCCCAGGTCGCCGCCCTTTTGGCCAGATACCTTGTCTATGGAATTGTCCTTCGCAATGGCGGCAAAATCCCCGCCCTTTTTCACCTTTTCCAATACCTTTTTTGCCTCTTCTTCTGTCTTGAGCAGTATGTGGCTTGCCCTTATTTGATCGGGCAGAATGAACTCTTTCGGATTCTTGTCGTAGTAGTCCTTCGCCTCCTCAGGAGTTACCTTTATATCCGCCATGTTTACGTTTTTCGTAATCAGGGCGTTTACAAGATTCAGCCTCGCAAACTCCTGCAGTTTTTTGACAAACGCGGGGTCTTTGTCGATCCCTTGTTTTTTCGCCTCAAGATAAAGAACCTCTCTCCTTTTTATCTCGTCGACAAAATTCAAAAGCCCGTCTCTGCCGGTAAAGGCCGCTTTATAATGGGGCGGCAGCTTCGCGAGGTCCTCCTGCAGTTGGCCGGATGTTATGGTGACATCATTGACTTTAATAACAGTTGTCCCTTCTTGTTTCAGGCCGCCGGACTTCCCTTGCTGGTCATTGCAAGACACTAACAGTGTCGCGGCTAAAATCATCAGTAGCAGTTTTTTCATCCCTAATCTCTCCATTTGTTATTTTTTTTTGGTACGGTCTTTCCTTCAACGGTCTATGATAACAAATATGGGCAACTTTTTGTCAGCCTAATTTTTTATTAGTCAAAAAGGCCCTCTTTTGATGCGGTTTTATCTTCGCTGAAGTCTTTAAGGACTTCTTTCAGGTCTTCCTCCGTCGTGCGAAGCCTTGCCTTACACGCCTTTATCAGTTTTATGGCACGCTTTACCTTTTCTGTCAGCACATCGACGTCGATGGTTTCACCCTCTATCTCAGATATTATTTCCTCGATTTCTCTCAGTGCCTCCGAGTATTTAAATTCCTGCTTCATGTTGAACCTCCGTCTGTATGGCCTCGCTTTCAATGCTGCCATCATATAGATGTGTCGTCAAACGTGTGCCGGGGGAAATCCCGGCTGCAGAGCGCAGCGCCTTGCCGTTTACGCTGGTTATGCTAAAGCCCCGCTTCAATATGTTCTCAGGGTTAAGATGTCCTGCCGCAGCGAGCGCGGCGTTCAGCCTTTCCCTGTGTTTTTCCAATTGCTTCGGGCTGGAATAAATCCCTTTCGTGCAGGTTTCAAGGATAAAACGATGCCTCAACAGCGCCGCCGCAGCAGCGGCCCCGACGGCCTTTGACAATAAAAAGAGCCTTCCCGATGCCTCAAGGCACAGAGTTCCCGCCGATTTCAGCAACCGTTGTCCATTGGAATCTATCATGTCCTCAAACTGTCTTACCTGTTCAACAATAAAGGCCGCCGCCGCGGTAGGCGTCTTTATTGCCGTGTGGGCGGTTTCGTCTATTACCGTCTTATCCCTTTCGTGGCCTATGCCGGAGATTACCGGAATGGGAAACAGGGCTATTGCCCTGGCAACGGCATAGTTGTTAAAACAATCCAAATCT
>JADFXO010000078.1 GCA_015233485.1 Nitrospirota bacterium | reverse complement strand
TGAATACGTTGTTTGAAATTAAAAAGAACAACGGATATACCCTTGAAGACCCGAGTGATGCTATGCCACAAGTGGTTACCGTTCAGGCCGTCGGTTCCAGTGGCCACCGAAGATTAGAGCCTTTACCGCCTGACAATATAAGCGTCCCGGGGGTTCTACCGAACCAAAAAAAACTACTGACGGATGTTATCGACGAATATATGCGGGAGAAACGGGCCACGGAAGCATGGAAGGAAAAAACAGAATATGAACTGTCAAGTCTGTTCGGATTATTCAATGACATCGCCAGCATGTGCCTTCAAACCAAAGATGTATATGTTGAGAAGCTGGACAGGAGTGTATTCGTGAGTTGTGTGGAAGTCCTGAAAAAGATTCCATCAAACATGCGAAAGAAATATAAGGATGCCCCTTTGGCCGAAATCCTTGAGTCAGTGAACGGCAAGGATGTACCGTTGTTAAGTTTGCGGACTCGCAACAAATACATAACTCAAATAAGTTCATTAATGAAGTGGAGCGCAGACAAGGAATACTGTAAAAAGAATTTTGCGGAGAAGCTGAAAGCAAAAGACGAAAGAAGTCCGCATGAAGAAAGAGAACCATATTCGCCTGAGGACTTAATAAAACTTTTTCAATCTCCGATTTATCAGGATATTGATACAAAAACGCCCGAAACATTTTTCCTGCCGATTATTTCACTTTTTTCAGGAATGCGACTTGAGGAGATTTGTCAGTTGCGACTTGAGGATATTAAAGAAATAGATAATATTTTTTGCTTCGATATAAATACCAAGGTTGATAAAGGAGTCAAGACGACTGCCGGTAGGAGGATTGTTCCAATACATTCTGCTATCGTGAAAGTAGGATTTGTTTCTTATCTTGATAAACTGGCCCAAGCCAGAATTGACAGGGTGTGGCCAAACCTCAAAAGGAAAAGAAACAAATACAGCCAGGATTTTACTAAGTGGTATGGCCGCTATAACAGGAAACACATAACGGATAATCCGAAGAAAGTTTTCCACTCCTTCAGGCATAATTTCATTGACGGCCTGAAGCAACAAGGGATACCGGAAAGCATAATCGCAGAACTGGCAGGCCATGCCCATAATTCAGTAACCATGGATAGATATGGTAAGAGATACAGGCCCGACGTCCTTTTGAAAGCGGTTGAACAACTCGACTATAAATTGAATCTTGACGGCCTCAAATTTCCGCTGTAAGTTAGCAGTGCTCCAATTCATCAACAGAAAAAACGGTAAATTTAATTGCAGCAGTTGCTGCAGCAAAACTTGCTTTTCTTTTTTTCTTATGATAACGTGGCCTCGCACAAAAGAACTCCGATAAAAAAATCCGATAATTCTTGCGTGAAGTCCTGACAGGCAACAGGGACATAGATTTGAGCCTACCGTGGAAGCGGTATATCTTTCCGACGCCGACCCGATGATTAGGCGAACGATAATATCATCAAATGGAATGGTATAACAGAACTTACTATTCTGGTGCCTTTACAGTTTGACGAGCAACCCACCTGGGCTGTAAAGGGATGTGGACTACAGGGAAAATGGCTAAAGTTCCGGCGCTGAGAGTTTAATCATGGAGCGTGCCAAGGCAGTGAACTGGAGCATTGAATACTATGATAACCATCGCATTCCAGTTATTACGATGGGCTATAAATGAAAGGGAAACTTCAGGCAAGGGCCGTGTGATTATAGCAACCTCTCCTGGTGACGGTATGAATTTTATATATATCGGCCAGGGGAGAGTTGTGGCTTTTTTCAGGTTTCTTAGACTGAGCTATGGATTAACGAGGAACAGATCTTTAGGATACGAAGAGAGAAAAAAGAAATCTAAAGAATGAGAATTATCAGAACTGAGGGGTCATCTTTAACCGCAAAAGAAATTAATACTTCATAAAAGAAGATGAAGATACTGAGTCTTTGGAGCGAACAATGGCAAAAACCGTATTTCACCCCGGTTCCCCCGATACCCACAGAATTATTCCGCACAGAACGCCTCAAATTTCAACTAACGCAAGGTAAGCCATAGTATCAGTCATGTGATTTTTGACACGCATAGATGGCGTTTATATGAAGGCATAAACGGCTGTTTCAGGAGAGGCACTGACCATAGAAATAGCGTCGATTGAATCGGCGCTATTTCTATGTACAACGTGCAATGCTCGTTGACAATCAGATTTATTGGAGATAAAGTACCAAGCACAACTTTTCCGCATGTCCGACACACCGATGTCGGAATGAATCCAATTTGATGGATTGAACGCCCAGAAGCGTCTCCCCATGAGAAATCGAAGTGATTTAAGGGCTGTTTTAGCCATTATCTCGGCCCGGCCTATATGTCAGTATCCCCCCGATACGGTGTTTTTTAATCAGCGTTTGGCCAGCACGCTATTAATCATGGCCATGAGCGAAGGTGCTACGACACCGAGGACGGCTTAACAAAAACAGTCCTTCAGCCATCCCGAAGAAGGGATGAGCCCTTAATGAAGCACAACACTAAAACGGGAGGATAGCGTCCAGATGAAAGGAATTTCAGCGAAAGCAGGCTTGGCTTATGCCCTTAAATACGCAGCGGAACAGTTGGCCAAAGGTATCGGCATCAGCCGTCACAAGGTTCAAAATATGATTGGCGGACAAAGCAAGTGGATTCACGGAAGCAATACACATCGCCGTTATATGTCTGTGGCAAGAGACTTTGTTAACCAATGTAAGGCCAACAGCGTCAACAGGCTCGATAAGGTGACACAGGGGACGGTAGCGGGATATTTTGAAAGGCGTCTCCAGTGCGGCGTAACACAAGCAACCTTAAAAGTCGAGATATCGGCGATTAATAAATTCCTTGTAGACGGATTAGGCAGGAAGGATTTATTGATAACGAACGGACAGGCCGTTTGGCGACAGGCGGAATCTGGAAGCAGGGCATATCCTTTCGACAATCCCCAGCTATTGATAGATGCTATAAAGGAACCGGCGGCTAAAGCAATAGCAAAAATCGAATACCACACGTCGGCCAGGATAGCGGAAACAAAGAATATTCGCATAGACGAAAAAAACAAGACGGTTTCAATCATCGGCAAGGGTGGCAAGGAGAGAGATATCGACTACTCAGGCAGAACCGGAAAATTTGAAACTATTAAAGAAGCGAAAAACATATTGGAGAATGCGCTTCAGGAAAGATCATGGCACCAAATCCGCACGGAATCTTACCAGTACCTTCATCAAGCGGAGCGTGCCATAGGTGAAATCATACAAGGGTTCCATGGATTCCGCGCCTCATATATTTCCGAACGCTACGAAGAAAAATATGAGCAGTATGTGCGAGAAGGTAAGACGGAAGACGAAGCGGACAGACTTGCCGACTTGGCCGCGGGGCGAGAGGCAGGACACGAACGAGCGGATACTACGCGGCACTATAGGATGGCGTGAATTTTACCTTTACATTTACGAAGTGAAAATAGTAAATTCCGTGTGGCAGTCAATGTCGCTCAGGGGGACGATATGAAATATCGCATATCTTTGCTGTCACTTGTCGCAGTATTCTTTTTTGTTTCTACTGTTCATGCCGATGTCGTTACTTTTACCAAAGAATACACCTATCAAGCCAGTGATTTTGACAGCAGGAACTCAAGCAGGACGCTTGCCCTTGAAATGGTAAAGAGGCTATTGCTTGAAGAACTGGGCACCTATCTCGTCAGTGAAACTGAAGTTAAAAACATGCGACTTACTAAAGACCAAGTGACGACTTACTCGGCGGGTATTGTGGGTGCCGAGGTAATAGATGAGAAATGGGACGGCAAGACTTATTGGCTCAAGGCAAAGGTATCGGCAGATCCGAAGGAAGTGGAAAAAGCCCTGAAGAAGCTTGTTGAAGATAAGTCCAAGACACAAGAACTTGAAGATACAAGAAGGAAGGCAGAGGAACTAACCAAAGAAAATAAAAGGCTTAGGAGAGCGCTTGCGGCAGGGACGGAAGCAAAAAATCGGGATAAGATAACAGAGGCAAAAAATGTAGAGGCATATGAAAAGACAATAATAGGGCTTAATGCGGTTGAGTGGTTTCAAAAGGGTTATAAGGCTGCTATCGGTGAACGGTGGGAAGAAGCATTAGACGCATTTACCAAAGCCATAGAACTCAAACCAGATTATGCAAAGGCTTATCATGCTCGGGGACTTGCTTATCTGAGCTTAGACAACTATCAGCAGGCCGTTCAGGATTTCAACAAGGCCATAGAACTGAAGCCCGATTATGCAGAGGCTTATTATTTTCGCGGGCTTTACTATAACATATTAGACAACTATCAGCAGGCAATCAGTGAGTTTACTCAAACACTAAAACTCAAACCCGATTATGCAGAGGCTTATTGTAATCGGGGCAATGCTTATAACAACTTAGGCAACTATCAGCAGGCGATTAATGATTTTACCAAAGCGATAGAACTTACTCCCGATAATGCCGATGCTTATGTTGCTCGGGGAATTGCTTACGACGACTTAGGCAATTACCAGCAGGCAATAAAAGATTATAAAATAGCGGCAAGACTTGGTAACAAATCGGCTCAAAGTAATCTAACCAAATTGGGCATTAAGTGGTAGTAGGCAGGACGGTATGAACTTAGCATGGTGCCTCATGATTACGCCAGATGCTGCATTTAAATATTTACAATATGGCCCTGAATTATGACATGGATTAATATTGACCTTAGGTTTGCTGATGTATTATACGAACTTAGTGCGGCGGAACAGTATATTGCGTCTTTTGAACGTCAATTGCCCCTTTTAGTTAAACAGGAAAGAGAAAAACTCATGGCTCGGATTAAACGTGAGGGCTTGAATGGCGATGATGATGAGACTGCTATGTATCTACAGGAATTTTATGACCTTACTGACAACGTTCTGCCAAGATTTTTCAGAGGCACGATAATTGTTACCGTGTGGACCATTTTTGAGGCTGGGGTTACAAATGTTGCCAGGCAGCTAAAATCTGAAAAGAAAAAGACACTTGATATCTATGATTTGAAGGGGATGAAACGTAATTTTTTAAGGCGAGCAAAAAACTATTTTACACATATTCTAAATCATCCTTTGGATGTTAACAGCAAGGAATGGAAGGATATTAATATGCTGCAGGTTTTGCGACATGCTATTGTTCATTGTAATGGACGCCTTGATAGTGTCAGTAAAGAGAGCCGCCAAAAAATAAAGAAAATAGAGGGTAATAAGGTGGGGTTAAGCACCGACAGGGGATATTTGATGTTCTCCGAGAAGTTTGTTGAAGAAATCTTTCGTTCAGTAGATGGTTTCCTCAAAACATTAATTGCTAACGCATAAAAATAGAATTTCGCTGAGATTAGCAATAACAAAGAAATCTCTGGATTTTTTTCTTTCAATAGTGTAAGACCTGTATCACAACCTTTCAACAGCTCACTCCATGGGTGTTCTGATTTCCATAACCTTTCAAGGCGGATATTAACGCTTTACGGCGTATAACTTCATAGGTTCTATATTTATCGCATTGCCGAGTTGTCTCTGCTGCGATGTGTTGATACTGATAGCTGCCCTTGGCAGCAAATATAACCGTTAAGAGGTGTGGAAATGATTACAGGTATGGTGTCGGGTTGGAACATAGGACGACTTCATTTTGGCAGTTTCCTGAGTGTCGTTGAACGACTCCTGGTGTTTTATGAAATTGTGGAGAAAATCTCAAAGATAGTTTAAGGGTATCTATTTGCCTCCGGCCATCAGGCACGGGGGCTCTTATGTGTCCGCCCCCTTTTCCCTGCGATGTTTTATAATATGTGAAGACATGCGGAGGTGTGACATGAAAGATTTAAAGAGAATAACGTTTGCGCCGGGCCTTATGGGTGGACAGGCTTGTATACGAGGGATGAGGATTCCGGTTTCCCTTGTAGTTAATCTTGTTGCGAACGGCATGGGTGTCGAAGAAATTATCAAAGAATATCCTGATCTGGAACCTGATGACATAAAAGAAGCCCTTCAGTATGCTTCCTGGCTAACCAGAGAAGAATTACATCCCGCCTCCGTTTAAAATGAAATTTCTTGCGGACATGGGGATTTCCAAGTCAGCAGTTAAATTCCTCCAGCAGTTGGGCCATGACACAGTTCATGTGAGAGAGGCGGGGATGAAGTGTGCCCTTGATGTTGAAATTGTGACAAAAGCCAGGAATGAAGACAGGATTGTCTTAACTTGTGACCTCGATTTCGGGGATATTCTGGCCGCATCGGGAGATGACAAGCCGAGTGTAATAATATTCAGACTTGAAAATGAAAAGCCTGTCAATATGAATAAAAGGCTTGCCCAGGTTTTAAAGGAATCTTCAAACGCCCTTCGGGAAGGTGCGATAGTCCTTGTAGAAGAATCAAGGCACCGGGTAAGATTTCTTCCGATATAACCTTACCCCGCCATTGACAATTTCCCTGCCGGTGTTTTAATGTCCCGGTGAGTGGGACACAAACTGGGACACAAATTTTTTGGAAGAACGGACGTATATACCGCGAAGTCGTTTATTTACAATTAGTTAAGTTTCCTATGGTAGGGGCGAGAATACGGGGATTCGTTTCCCTGCACCGCCATGTTTTTTGTTACTACTCACACAAGTGAAATGCATCCAAGATACCGTGGGGTTACCCCTATTACTCCTGCTATTCTAGTGTTTTAGCAGGACAAGCGGGGACGTTGTTAACTTCATCAACGTTTATTCGTCAAGGTTTTCATTCCCTATGAAATTGCTGTTGTCGTCAAGTTAATAAAGTTAACAACGTCCCCGCTTTGTCCAATAACGTTATTGACAAAAGGCACACAATGTAGTAATCATATTTTATGAGAGTCTTTCGATGGGACAATGCTAAAAATGAATGGCTGAAGGAAAATAGGGGAGTATGTTTTGAGGAAGTCGTTATCTTGCTTGACCGGGAAGATGTCTTGGCGACAATTGAACACCTGAATCAAGATAGGTATCCGGGACAAAAAATTGCTGTAGTCAGAATTCGTGATTATGCGTATCTCGTTCCTTATGTACAGGAAAGTGACGAGATATTCTTGAAAACCATTATCCCGAGCAGAAAAGCTACAAATAAGTATATGAGGGGGCAGGAATGAAAAAAGCTATTTTAGACGACGAAGAAAAAGATATTTTGGAATCATTTGAACGCGGAGAATGGAAACCTGTTAAGAATCAAAAGCGGGAAATAAAGAAACTTAGTGAATATGCAAGGAATACACTTTTAAAGGACAAGAGAATAAATATCCGTGTGTCCTCAAGAGACTTGGACCAGGTTCAGGTAATTGCCGCTGAAGAAGGAATCCCCTAACAGACGCTGATATCAAGTATCATACACAAATATGCCAATGGATATTTAATAGATAAAAAGAGGGCGAGGGCTTAACAACGGGAACATCGGTTAGAATTAAAACTCAAGTGATAAGAGTGCTGAGGAATTATTTGCGGGAGGCTGAAGGAGTTTGCCATGTGGATAAGGCGATACTTTTTGGCTCCCACGCTCACGGCAGACCATCGGCACAAAGTGATATAGATATTGCGATCTTTTCCAAGGCTGTTACAGACAGGAACAGGATTGAGACGATGAGCAAATTGCTTATGCTGGTAAGCAAGTTGAAAGTGGATATCCAGCCGGTAGTATTTCCTTATGAAGATTACGCCACAGGGGATAATGACTTTATCACGGAAGAGATAAAGAAAAAGGGCATAGAGATTTAACATGGGCAGGGTAGTTGTTTACTATCACAAAGACTCAGATACCATGGATATCTGGTTCGGAAATCCCGAAGACGAAGTCGTATGCGAAGAAGCCGGAGAGGGCATTATCTTCAAGAAGGACAAGGATGGAAAGACGATAGGGATTGAAAAACTTTATGTCAGCAAGACTGTCGGCATCACGGATAAGCCTATGCCTGTAGAGGTAGTTGTCGCTTAATCCTGCTCAACCTTCCACCCCTGACGTTGACAATTTCCACGCCGATATTTTAACGTCCAGAGTGGGCCACAAAGTGAGCCACAAATTCTTATCGGAAAACCGGACTTTGAGAGTAATAAGGATGTATTACAAGGGGTTAAGGTGATATTGGCTGGGGCCAAATCAGTGGGTTAGTATCCCTGCACCGCCATTTTCTTTTGTGTTACTACACCCAAGCTTTGTCATCCACTGGAAGCTGGAAATGTCACAAAATCTGCGATAGCACCCTCTTTTGTGCAATCACGTCTTTTAGATTGGAAGCATAAAATGTCAGAAAATCCAAAATGGAAGCAGAGCATGTCAGAAAGTCTTAAAGCTGACTATAGCGGAGGATACATTTGTAGTCGGCGTGACCACTCATAAAATGCTGAGAGACTAAGATGTCATATTATGTCTCTTCGCATTTCCTATTTCATGATTTGTCATGTCTACGTTGCCCAATCCATCTTTCTGAATATTTTGCGCAGTACAAATAATGATTCTTGATAGTGAGCAAAAAATTGAACATCATGTTCCTGAAACCTCAAACCAAGAAAAATAAGGATCCCCAATATTACTTATTATTGCCGAAAATGCTTGTTGCCTTGCAACAAAAAAATATTGACAGGAAGGAGGCAGTTGCTTAAGATAATGACTGAGCCGCTCCTTCCGAACAAAGGGCACTAAAGAAATTCCTGCAAAGACGATATGCGGTGAACAGATATAGGATCCAGCGTGTGCCGCTGTTAAGGAATTTAGGGCTGCGCTGAATGAACAATAAAGGGGGTAATTCCATGGGGCACATAGACTGGGGCAATCAGTTCAGCGTCAATGTCGTGGAACTCGACGAGCAGCACAAGAAACTTTTTGGTATGATAAATGAATTGAGCGATGCTATTGAAGCAAAAAGAGACAGGGAATTCTTGGAAAAAACCCTATCGGATTTGTTGGGATATACTGAAACACATTTTAATGCTGAGGAAGGCTATCTCAAAAAATACGGATACCTTGATTATGAAAATCACTGCATGGAACATAATGAGCTGCGTCAAGACACCATCGATCTGTTCCTGAAGTATAAGCACGGCGAAGACGTATCTCCAATAAAGGTCATGGATTTCTTAAAAGACTGGCTTCGGCATCATATACTCAAGGTGGATATGGGGTACGGCCTTTTTCTGAAGGAAAGAGGAGTGACGTAGGTTGTTTTTAAGGGTACAAGTGCGTTTTTAGCAGAATGATGTGAGGACTGAGGCAAATCGTTTTTGACATATTCTCTTGAAAACTAATCAGTCCTTATCGCAGTTAGGACATCTTTCAACGGTATGTGTATTCCTCTTCCTATCAAGCATGGCCCGCCTTTTATTCTGGTAATAAGTATTTTGACCGTGCAATTTGTTGTCTTAAAAACTCTCCCAAGGCTTTGTCAGTTTTTGTAATATGGTTAATTAGCCAATTATAAAGCCACCCCTTTATTTCCAGCGCTATATGGTAGTCTACTATGCTCTGGTAAAATCTTTCCTGATGCGTCTCAAAGTCTTCTATGAATTTCTGATGTTGCTCTTTGTGATTATCCATGCCGGGATAGCCATATGTTTCCATATAACGTTCTTCCATTTGAAAGTGTTTAACAATATACCCCCTTAAAAAGTCAATCGCCATTCCGACTTGTTGCACGCTTTCTTTTCTGTCCACTGTAACAAACAGTTTCTGGGTTAATGCTATCAACTCTTTATGTTGACTGTCTATCTCCTCAAAACCTGCGGACAATTCGTCCGTCCACTGGAAATACCACCATTTGTCCACTTCAGAGCTTTCTATACAGGAATCAATATGTTTCTGATGTATTTCCTCAAAGACCGGCATTGTTCTCTTGAACACACCAAGCACTTGCGGGTCAAAATGTTGCGGCATGGTCCTGCCGTCCCCTTCAAGGATGATCCTGCATGCCGTTTCATGGTCAACGGCAGGCTTGTAAGGACGCCTGCTCCGCAGTGCATCATACTGGTCAACAAGGTTCATTATCCTGCCTTCCAAAGGTATTGCTTCTCCCTTGAGCTTGTATGGATACCCTGAGCCGTCCCATCTCTCGTGATGGGAGAGCGCAATATTTTTTGCCATGGAGAACATATGATGCCCCCCGATAATTTCAGATCCCAAAACAGTATGTTTTTTAATTGTTTCAAACTCCTCAGCCGCAAGCTTGCCCGGTTTCTTGAGGATATGCGGCGGGGTATGCACTTTGCCTATATCATGCAGAGTGGCCTGTATGCGTATTCTGTTAATGAAAGATTTCTCCAGCCCGAGTTCCCTTGCAATTACACTGCAATATTCGCCGACTCTGTGGATATGGCTGCCAGTGTCATCATCGTTGGCTTCTGCCGCTCTTGCGAGCGCATAGATCATGTATTCAATGAGTCTCGTATTTTCAATGATGGCGACAGCGTTATTGGCAAATATCTGAAACTGCTTAATCTTCCGGTCATCAAAGAAGTCAGCAGTGGAACTGTATACTGCCAATGCGCCCAGGCAGTGGTTTCCTATAAGCAGGGGCACTCCCAGTAACGAACTGTATCCGTATTTTTCAGCTTTTGACCTCCAGATCTGAAATAAAGCATCGTCTTTGTTCATCCAGCATGGTGTCAGGGTTCTTATTGCTGTTCCTACCGGGCCTCCGCCTGTCGGACTATCATCCCATGTGACCTTTATGCTCGAAAGATACCCTTCTTCCATGCCTGCATGAGCCACAGGTTTTACATAATAGCTTCCCTCCTGGATCAGTCCGATCCATGACATTTTCAAATCAAATAACTTCAACGCATTCTCACAGATCTGATTATAGATGTCTTCGCTGGATTCTATGCTTATGATGGCATTGGAGGCATTGCTTAAAGCAAGAAGTTCTATATTGAATTTGCGCAGACTTTCATCGGAGCGTTTTATTGACAGGAAAAGCGGCGCAATATATGCTACGCCGATTACCATGCAAATTGAAGTCAAAAAAGAGAACAATTCTCCTGCAGTGTCGGGCGAATTGCCTGTGTTTGCAAATATCAACCTGATCAGTGCATAGCTCCTCCTGAGAGCTGCCAGGGTAATTGCCGCCGCAATAAACATCCATGCCCTGCGTTTACCCGTAATGCGAATCATTCTGATAGACAGGTATGCCGCCACGAACTGGAGCAAAACAGACATGCCTGATACAAGAATCATCTTTCCCCCCAAAAAAGTATTAGTGTCAATTTTGGGAAAGCGTCAGCATAGCTTCTGTCTTTCCTATGAGTCTGTTCATGTCAAGAAGTATTATCAGTCTTTCCTCCAGTTTTGCTATGCCCGTTATAAACTCCGCGCCTGCTTCAGAGGCCATCGGAGGTGTGGGATCAACTATGTCTGATGGAATCCTCAATACCTCCGATACCCCATCAACTACAAGTCCCATCGTTATGCCTTGTACGTCTATTATCATTATTCTTGATTGTGCATCGTTTTCGTTTGAATCAAGACCGAATTTTTTCCTTAAATCTATTACCGGCATCACCTTCCCCCTCAGATTAATGACCCCCTCAACATAGGAAGGCGCATTGGGCACCCTTGTTATTTCTTTCATCCTGTTTATTTCCTGTACCTTTAGTATATCCACTGCATATTCCTCACCGCCGAGGCCAAACGTCACAAGCTGCAGTAAATAGCTTCTCTTGCCTTGCGCTTTGACTACCACCAAAGAATCCTCCGTTGCTAATGCGTCCATTTAATACCTCCCGTACTGTACCCTTTCTTATACAATAGGCTGGTCCCCTCATTAATGACTTCCGTTCCCGTTGACCCGGAAGTAGCTGATATCTGTCCTCAGTTCTGTTGCCATCTTAGACAGGTTAGTCGATTCCTGTCCTATTTGACACGACCCGGCACTCGTCTCTCTTGATACAGTTGCTATGACCTCTATGTCGCCGCTTATCTGCTCTGATACTGTTGACATCTCCTCTGTTGCAGACGCTATCTGCTGCACCATGGTCTGCAGACCGTTAACGCTGTCAACTATTTTACGGAGACCATCTCCGGCCTGATTTGCGAGTTCCACCCCTACTTTCACCTTTTTTGTCCCTTCTCCCATCGAAACAACCGCCTTTTCGGTCTCCGCCTGTATCGCGTTTATCATTTCTCCTATTTCAGATGTAGAATGCGCAGTCTTTTCAGCAAGCTTCCTGACTTCATCCGCTACTACAGCAAACCCTCTCCCCTGCTCTCCTGCACGTGCAGCCTCTATGGCAGCGTTCAGGGCAAGGAGGTTTGTCTGGTCTGCTATGTCCTTAATTACGCTGACTATCTCTCCTATCTGCTTGGAACGCTCCCCGAGGGCCAACATAATCGTCGCGAGATCCTCTACAGTCGCCGATATCTCCTGCACTTCATGGACTGTTTGGCTTACTACCGCTGCCCCGTCTTCCGCTGTCTTTAACGTATCCTTTGATGAAGACGCTATATCGGAACTGTTCTTTGCTATGTCAAGAACAGTTTGTGACATTTGTGTAGAGGCCGTAGCCACCTGGTTCGCCTTGCTCGCCTGCTCCTCTACTCTCTCTGTTATCTGGGTCACTGTGGCTGACAGTTCTTCCGATGACGAGGCAACATGGCTGGCGGTGTCTGAAAACT
>JADFXO010000077.1 GCA_015233485.1 Nitrospirota bacterium | reverse complement strand
CCGCCGCCCTCGCCGCCGCCCACGTCGCCCACGTCGCCGCCGCCGCCGCCGCCGCCGCCGCCCTTTGTGTTTCTTCCAAAGGATTTTTCAGATACGTTTCAGCAGCTTCGATTGCCAACCGGGGACGGTTGTCATTTGGATATTTTTCCTCATAAATATGGAGTACCAACCGAGCCGAAAAAATGGCATATTTAACAGCCTGTTCTCTTGTAAAAACTTTTCCGAAAAACCAGTTACTCCAGTTAAACCGTTCTTGTTTGCTGGATGCAAGGAGCTTTTTGATAGTAGCCTTTACAGTTTCCGGCTCCCCGTTTTTACAATACCAATCTAACCCCGACGAGCAAGCGCCCATTTCAACGAGTTTCTTTTTTGTCAGTCTCATATTGATGGCGCCATAAATATGTTCTGGCGTAACAGAAGGGCATTGCAACTTTCTTGATTTATCGTTTACCATTTGATCTTATCTCTCCTATAATTTCAGATTTATTCTTTGTTATATGATTATAATATAATAAAAAAATATTATATTGTCAAGAAAAATTAATTAACATACCCTTAATTCTTTTTTTTCACCAATAACCCTTTCCTTATGCTGTCAAGTTGGGAGAGAAAATCAGATATATCCTTGAGACACCCATCGTTAAAAACGGTGAAACCTCTGGGGAAGAAACAATATTGACGCCATGTGGGATACCATTGAACAACAGCAAGGATAGACCTTGTAGACTTATTTAAGCAATTCCATCGTGAGGTTTTTTTAGGCTGATTATCAGTCAATTCAAAGACAAGGTACTTGTACTCTGTTTTCACATCAAACCCCCTAAGTATCAGAAAACACTAGCAGACTTTGAATGGAATAATATCTATATTTTCTCCATCCTCAAGACCCTTTTTGTAATAAATCATACGATCATCAACATCGTCCATTTTGTCGAGGTTGTCAGGTATATTGGGCCAGTCAATAAACTGGAACGACAAGTTCGGGGTGGCTTTCGTTATCGCTATCATACTTCTCACTTGCTCAAGAGACGAGAGGGTTCTCGCAAGACCTCCCTCTGTAATATTTACAAAGGACTTGAACTGATCGAGCGTCTGGCTGAAAATGTTGGACTTCTTTGCCTGATCGAAAGGAACATACTCGTCTTTTCTTCCAGAACCTATAGCCAGAATATTGGCTGTGTTACCTACACCTAACCACCCTTGTAAAAGAGTTTCGATATACGCTTCAGTCAGTGGAAGATTGTCAGCCCCCATCCCACCATCAAGCCACACCTTACTACCAACTTCGTCTATGGTCGCCCCAAAAAAATAGGGAGCAGAGAATGACCTCATGGTTGCTTCAACAACGGGAATCTGCCCATCTTTCTCTTCCCAACTTTTAAAGTAATGGGTTCTTGGCTGGCACCTGTCCACCGATGTCACCATAAACATCAGTGGAAGCTCTGCCATGTAATACGGACTTCGTACATATTTCTCAAAACACTTGGCGTAGTTCTGCTTGTCATAAAGAGGAATAGACATACACCCGCGCTTGGTGAAAAAACTCGGAAGTTCATCGAGAATTATTTTAGACCACTCTGCCGCTGGTCTTGTATCGGTACATATCAGACTCCCAAGGACGGAGCCTACCGACGTGGAAACTACAAGGTCTATAAAATGAGGGATTCTTTGCTGTGCCTTCTCTTCTAATCTTTCCAACACTCCCATCTCGTATGGGCCTTTGGCCCCTCCTCCTTCAAGTACCAGTATGTTATAGTGACTCATTGTTTTTCTCCTTTGAATCTTTTAATATCTCGACTTCACATAACTCTTCAAATAATTTTTTCAATGAATTCATTTCTTCGGTTAATCTTGCAACTTCTTGTCTCAAGCTAATAACCTCAATGCTTCTATTAAAAAATCCTCTTATTCGAGAATCTATCTTTGTTTCATCATTTGTTCTTTGAAAATCATCATAACAACCTTGGCAAATAGCCCTTGCAAATCCATCAGACCCAACCTGTTGATGGAGTGAACCAATAATCCCTACTCCACAGTTAGAGCAATAAATTGCTCTTATTCCAAATATCCATCTACCCCCAGATAATCCCATCGAAGAGGGGAGTATACCTACAGACAGGAGTTCTTCACCTCGATATCCACGATAACCTTCAGACATTAAACATCCTATACCAAAGGTTTTGTAACCAGAGTATACACTGTTTCACCATTAACAAAATCAGATATGAATTTCTGGCCTACCTTACCGGGATGCAAAATCTCGTCGATGACTCCAACATGAACCCATTTACCAAACTCAAAGATAATTTGAGAATAAGGAATTTGAGAAAACGCTATTTCGTTGAACGCTTTCTTTAAACTTATACCGTAGTAAACAGTATCAGCAGCCTCGCCATCAAGATGCTGAGACGTTATCGAACCACCGATAGACTTATTAAGCGCCAAGTTTCGATACCCGGACAAAACTACTGTCTGGCCAAGAAGACTTCTTATCGGCTCAAGTACATTTTGGCACAATAACTGTAATTTATCCAGATGAGATTCGGCATCAATCTGATTTTGCACCATTAACAAACGATTTTCTGTTACTACCAATTCCCCGAAAGTAAAATGAGGACTTACTTGATACGATAAATCCATTTATCCCGCCTTTCCACCAGACCCTTGCATATACTTCTTTGAATTATGAATCATAAAAAGCCTATGGGAACAAACTGAGGGAGATACTATCTGCTTTTTCGCAAGCAGACACTCTCTTGCCTTGTTTCTTTTACAATCATCAATCTCACAAAACTGCACTTCTTTTGTACTTTCCAAAATTATCTCCTTTAAACTAATTGCGAATTCAGATGCACAGGTAAGAACGAATCTGCAAACATCCGGCTTCCATGACTCTCGGCCAGATGTGACCCGCTGTTCCATGACTCTACAACGCTTTTGCTTCTCGTCATTTTATTGATATTCTCCATGACAGAACCTTTTTGCCCCATCACTTCTACGTTTACCACATGACCCAATTCACCTGAATTCGCAGAATCAAATAAAAAGTTTACATTAATTTTAAGGAATTTAAACCTATATTCTTAACCACCATTCTCATAATAGCAAATCATATAATACTCCTTTTTAAGACTCGACCTTTTCAGAACCTCCAATTCGTATCTCTGCACCGCTTTCATCGTGTTTTATAAAATCATCTCCAAAAATATTCGCCAATTGAACTACAAGTGGCGGCGAAAACCGAAAGAAAATGTCTTCGGCATGTTTAACACTTATTTCTCTAAGACCCTGTATAATTTTGTCTTCTGTCAAAGTCACTTTTTCAAGTGAAACAGAAAAATTATACCCCAACGGCGATAATTTGTTTTCGCTGTCTTTTTTTGTGCTATAAAAAGAAAACTCGAATTGCCTGATTCCCATTTCATATTCCTCACATCATTAAAAGACCGGGTAGCTGCAACCACTGTCTTCCATCCAATATCGGTGCTTTAATTAAAAATTTGCCTACCCTTAATTGTTTCAGGAAAAACATTACGTTGTGCGCTACACACTCGTCTCGAAGCGCACGTACCCACTCTATTTTTGTTTCCCTGTATCCTGCACCAGACTCAGAACCACAGATAACAAGTTTCAAACTTTTGGCATACTTTTCAATCGAAACTGGGCCAAGCATAGGCTCAACACTTAACATCTTAAACTGCATTTTACTTTTAAGCAATTCAGGAATGCGTAAATCTGCCATTTCCTGATTCTCGGCAGTTGTTCCCAAGTATATATTATTGCTTTTTTCAGCAAATAACAAATCAAGCTTGCTTATTCTTTCCGGCCTTTTCGTAAGCACATAATACGCGTGTCTGTCATTTTCAATCATCATTTTTAATGCATCTATAATATACCAATCGGGAACCTTTTCGTGGAAAAGATCACTCCAAACGGCAAAAACACATTGAGACTTCTTTTTTAGCGGAACTTCAAGCCTGTCACTCCTCAACATAATTGAAGAAAAATCCTTATCTTTGAAAAAACGCGAATACTCGTTTGACAACCAGCAATTTTTACATGCCGGTGACTTGGCAGTACAACCCTCAACCAATGTGAGGGGAAGCTGCCAGTATATACCCTTTTTTATTCTTTTACGATACGCTTCGCTTATCATAACATTACTCTTTTATTGCAAAAACCCTTCGGGTTGTCATTCCCATCTTCTCAATCACAATGGACGCTTTTCTGTTTTCAACAAGTTTCCTGCCCATAATGTCATAGTAAGAGGGGGGAACGCTTCGGGCCACAGCTTTCATATTGACCAGCGGCTTAACAGAAACAACTGGGTTTATCGTAGCTATAAAAACCCACTTTTGCCACCTCTTACCCGGTGTTAAAATACAATCGCTGTGGGAAGCAGTACAACAATTCTGCATACCTATATCACCATAGACTCCATAGATACTGTCTGGCTTGAAAGACCAGCCATCTACCGGGACGGGCTTTATTAAAACAGTTGCCGATGTAGCAAGTTGGTAGCCAAACATCCACCTTCCACCAGTATGCAAAGCCATTCCCGCAGAATCGGTGGGGATAGGATTTGTGGCTTGCGTGGCGGTAAAAGTCGTAACACCGGAAGGAGCAGTAGCATCCAGATAACTTACGGTGATAGAAATTTTCATCCCCGGAATCGGAACACTGTCTTTTGTCATAACCCAACCATAAACGGTGTATGAACAAATATTATATTGAGAATACCCCGAATAAATCAGACCGACTAAAACGATAAGCATGATTTTTTTAAACATACACTATCCCCTTTCGTCAAAATTATCACGGTTTAACCCTTTGCCATCTCTTCCTTTCAACTCCCTGAAAATCACTTTGTTGATGCCCTTGAGAAAATCCTCCTCCGCTTTTTCGGGAATCCCTATAGAACATATCATCTTGACAATACTTCTTCCATAGTTATATCCAGCTCTTTCGTCGGCTGAATAAAATTCTCGTTCTTCAAAATCATTCGGCTTATAATTTTGGTTTCTCACAGGTTCATAGCTTTTCCCGTTAAGCACTTGGTTTACCTTTCGCAGCGAGTGTTCCATACTCTCCTTCGCAAAATTTGACGAGTCTTTCGCATCCATCGAAATCCAGCTCCCCAATATGAATTTGTCTTCCAAACGCCTCGGACACAATCTGATATGCATAGGCCCTTGAGACGTGGCCTTCTTTCCAAAACCTGTCAAATACATCATGCGCCTTTATACGGGCGTTTTTTGTCTTTAAATTCGCCGGAACTCCAAGAGGGTCGCCGGAAGGGTGTGCCCCATGTGTACCTTTACACTTTGGAAAATTTGTACAACCATAGAACTTACGTGGTGTGCCGTTTTTATGAAGGAATTTTTTTGTTTCCCTGAGTACCATTTTAGCTCCACATTCAGGGCAAATAACAGGTTTCGTTTCCATTATAAATAATATAATGAAAAAAATCGGTATTGTCAAGTCATTTTTATAATCAGACGAAGAAGGACTCGAACCTTCAACTTCTGGCTTCAAAGACCAGTTCTCTGCCAGTTGAGCTATTCGGCTATTCTTTCAAAAACTCTTCGCAATTCATCCATACACCCGGAACATAAAAAGCTCTCGGAATAGCTGCAATCATCTTGTCGGCTCCTGCCTTGTTAAAGCTGTGAACTATGGCAATCATCGGAGTTCTGGAAGGGTTTTCCTCAAGATACTTTGCGACTTCGTACCCAGTTCCCTCTTTTGACTCCTGAAAGACCTTGTCACCAAGATCATGGTCAAGAAATACAGCGTCCCAATCTTCGTCTTTGAGCTTCTTGATGGCATCTGGTGCTGTGGTAACACATTCGACAACGTGACCTATCAAGTTCTGTCTGAACTGCCTTAAACGCTCTTCGCTATCATCCAAAACAAGGACTCTCACTTGGCACTCTCCTTGATAAGAACTCTTCCAAATCCATATCCTTCTTTTTTCTGTTACACGGGAAACATGCTATCAGAAGGTTTCGTTCATCATATCTACTTCCACCCTTCGATAGCGGAACAACATGGTCAATCGTTGCCAGAATATTGAGGTCGTCCTGTGATTCTTTTTTCAAATCAGTTTTACCGCAATACTTGCATGTCAGTTTTTTTCCATCAAGGAACTTATCACGAAACTTGAGCCAGCTTTCGTAATCATTGCCCTCTTCGCGTGCAAGTGATTGCCTCAATAATATGAAAGCGGCCCTTGACGTAAGGGCCGGATCATCTACAAAAACCACATCTCTTTTAG
This sequence comes from Nitrospirota bacterium, assembly GCA_015233485.1. Taxonomy (GTDB): domain Bacteria; phylum Nitrospirota; class Thermodesulfovibrionia; order Thermodesulfovibrionales; family Magnetobacteriaceae; genus Magnetominusculus. The sequence continues at coordinate 6,368 of JADFXO010000077.1, read as the reverse complement.
TTCTAACCATAATTTGTTTTGGCAGGGACGCAGGGACTTGAACCCAGAACTTCCAGCTTCAGAGGCTGGCGCTACTACCAATTGAGCTACATCCCCTTAATTTAATGGCGAGCGTGCATTGATCTGTACGAGTACACACATTGGACATCTTTCATGGAAGAAAGAGGAAATACACCCCATCATCACACTCGTCCAGTTCCCTCTCGCCAAATTTAATAAACAGTGACACGACTGACCTTGCATTTAAGCCATTCCACATTGCGACCTTCTTTGTGTCGCCTCCGTCACTCGTCGGGTTGCAAGTCCCTCCGAGAATCGGGGATACGTTGGACTCTTACGAGGTCACTGTTTATCAAAATCAGGAAGCTCTACAGTCTTCCCTTTTAATTCGCGAAAACAATCAGATAAAAATTCTATTCGCCCTTCACGTATAAAACTATGGCATCTCGCCTCTGGTCTACTTTGCCATACCAACAAGCTCGGAGTTACTGTGGGCTTATCTTCCTCAACACCAGTAACATTCCAAACAGGCTCTTCGCCTTTGAACCTTACATGGTGCCCATATCCACAACCGGGGCAATGAAATATATAAAGAGATTCCTTATCGCCTTCTATTTTATGAAACTTTGCCATACACTCTTTCTTAAAATATTTGTATCTGAAGCGGCCATGTGCATTGCAATCCATTTAATCGGCATCTTACCGAACCGCTTGCCCAGATTTTACGAGCATTACCAGATACAAAGCGTCACTGGTCAACCACACGCATCCCATCTCTTGCCGCGATAATAGGCTTTGTGCCACCGTCATACTGAGAGAGCAAGAGCCTAAGCCTTGTCCGTTGTGTGACGCAATTTAAAGAACATTATCTTTCAAAAAATCGTATAACAAGCTCGGGTCTAACATTGTACTTTCTTCTGATTCTACCCTTACAACCTTCCACCCAAACTCTTCGGCACCAATTCTTTTTTCTTCGTCTTTTTTCGTTTGAATTTCTGAATTATGATACTTTCCATCAAATTCTACAAAGGTTCTAAAATCAATTAAAGCAAGATCAAATATCCATCTTCCGCACGGAAACTCAAACTGGTGTCTGATACATTTTTCTTCGAGAAACTTTTTAACAGCTTCATACTTCCAAGACTCTCTGCTTCTCAATCCATCTGCTATTGCAGAGACAGTATTTATAGCCTTACTATTTCTTTTTCCACACTCGCTTGCCACTTCTCTTCTATAGTCAGTAACACTTCCCTTCGACGCACAACTCCTTGAACAAAAACTTGCTGCCTTATTATGCGTAGATGAATCAAACTCGTTTTTACAAACAGGACAAATCTTTTTAACAACAATAGACTTTAAAATCGAATTTCTTTTTTTAGCAATGCAACTTCTACTACAAAAGAAATACTCCCTTCCATTCCTAATCCATCTTTCGTACTCATAACTTTTGATTTTAAAAACACTCCCACACCAACAACATTTCAATCCAATTCATTGATTTCTCCTTAATTATAAATATAATAATTTAGTAGCCATCTGTCAATGAATATTTTTAGGAATTAAGTGGAGGTGGAGGGAGTCGAACCCTCGTGCAAGTGAAAATCCATCAGAAAGTCTACGCGCTTATCAGGTTTCAATTACGTCTATTGACCAAGCATCCTGCAAAATCTGTCATAAGACGGCTTGTAGCGTAATGTCGGTCGCTTCTCTCACAAGCTCTTCGCTCCCCAAGTCATTTTAAACAAGCCTTTGGCTACAATGACACTCACCATTGACTCGCCGCCTTTAGTTAGGCGACTTTGGCAAAAGAGTAGTCTTCTGCATTTATACGTTTCCAGATTTTTAAAGAGGCCAACTGGAGTCCTCTGCGTGCATTTCTGGCTTCATCCCAAATGTCGAAAACCAGTACACCCCCAAATTTTCCAAAGAACTATTTATAATATAATCAAAAAATATAATTTGTCAAGATATTTATTTGGGTTGTGAGAGATTTGAACTCCCATATTACTCGTTATGAGCGAGGATCACTAACCAATTGTGATAACAACCCTAAATGGTGCTTCTGCGGAGAATCGAACTCCGATTAACGGGTTGAAAAATTACTCCGTAGCGGAGTCGAACCCACAATCTCCTGAATGAGAATCAGGTATCCAAAAACCTATTAGACTGTGCTTCCTTAAACTCCACCACGATACCATTCAATGAACTTCTTGTGAGAAAGCTTCTTCGGGTTGAAAGCAAACCTCATAATCACAAAAGAGTTCTTGTCCCTGTGTGGAACAACTGGCTTGCGAATCAACTCCATTCCAGCTTCCTCTGGCGTTCTGTTCTTCTTGATACGTTCGTTACAGTTACGGCAAGCGCATACAGAGTTCTCAAAAGTCTTCCTTCCGCCCCTTGACTCTGGAAAAACATGGTCAAGAGTCCTGTCGTCCGTATTGCACTTGTACTTGAACTTCTTGCCTTTTTCGTCAAAGTGCCAGTACTGACAAGTATTGTCGTCTCGGTTAAAAACCGCTTCCGTACTAAATGGAATCTTCTCGCTTTTTGGCCTAAAACCAACGAACTTCATTAGGCGAACGACAAGTGGCATCTTGATTCTGTACTCAATAGAGCCAATCTCCTTGGACTCGTCAACCAAGACAATTTCGATCTTCTCCTGTACAAGCCACTTAAGAACCTTCCGCAAGTTCACCTCTGTCCAGTATTCAAAATTCCTGTTTAATACAATAACCGATTCCATGTTACACACTCCTCCATAGTCGAAAAACGTACTTTTCCATGATACATTCTCCTTGTATAAATACCCTTGCCCGGACTCGAACCGGGAACCGCTGATTTAGGAAATCAGTACTCTATCCATTTGCGTTACAAGGGCGTTTATTTCAAATATGCCCAAAAGGACTCGAACGCGGAGCCTTCTGATTAGAAATACCCTCAGTTGGACTCGAACCAACAATCTACGGATTAGAAATCCGTTGCTTAATCCAGTTGAGCTGTGAGGGCGTTATTTCTTCAAATACACATTAACAACATTATTTTTTACATGCTCTTTCATTTCCATTAACTCAAGATTTTCTATTCTGTTATGGGCACATATAACGAAAGCGCACTTACGAATTAAGAACATTTGAAACTACAACCCAAAAATCTGATGCAAGCGACAAATTCCCTACATAAGAGTATGGCATTAAAAAGTATCCCGGAGCAGTCAGACGACTACTATTAAAAATCGGAGCAGAAGTTCCAGTCTGCAATAATCCCCAATCAATTCCCCACGAATTCCTTACAAGAAAATTCTGTGTGGCATCGTCAAAACCAACAATCACCACAGCATGTCCACCTTCAAGCGCTTCGGCGCTTACATTGGGCAACGGCACAATCCCTGTATTGGCAACAGCATCAGACAAAAAGCTTGAGTAAACATTAAAACCGAACTCAACTCCAAACCCTGAAATTATCGCAGCCTTTATGCTTGACAAATCACCGTCATTAATAGAATGATAACTTGCAATCAAATGCATTGCGGCTTCGGAATAAACCGACTGCGGTGGCTTAACTGCAAATTGTGCTATATTATAAGGCCAGAGACTTTCGTGCGCAACCCCATACTGTGCCGCAGCTTTAATTGTATCTCGAATCGTCGCCCCGGAGTCTTCGGAAACAGTTCCTTCAATAAAACGAGCATTATAATACTCATACAATCTGCTTGCCAAAATCGGGGAACTTGGTGTCGGAGTCGGTGCCGGAGCAGGCGCTGGAGTCGGAACAGGAACGATGAAATTTTTAATCGTACTTATTACTTCAAGAGTTTTCCCATCAGGGCTTAAAATAACCATTGAAACAACTGTTGGAACTGGGTTTGTTCTTACCTGTTGAACCTTTTTCCATGACGTAACTTCATTGATACCAACAAGACCGGCAAGTGCATTAGCCGTGCAACTCCCTAACTCTCCTTGGTCTACTATCGGCAAATTGTTTTGCAGTAAATTTGCTGACGTTACTACCGATGCTCCAGTCAGCTCTGGAGACGACCGGAAAAGAAAATCCCTTGGATCAGCTTCTTGCTTTTTAAAACCAGAAAGATGTCGCAGTTTACCTTTTACTTCAACTTTTTTAATCAACATACTTCCTCCTTGTGTAGTGTTAAAATGTCATTCACACTACTAATATACTTCAAAAACGGAAACTGCGAGCTGAACTCTTGGATTAAATGGCCGTGGCCGGACTCGAACCGGCACGTCTTTCGACAGAAGCTTTTAAGGCTTCCACGTCTACCAGTTTCACCACACGGCCTTTCTTAATATTCTTTCTACAAAATGCCCCGACTGTGACTCGAACACAGAACCTTCAGATTAAGAATCTGCTGCACTCCCAGTTGTGCTATCGAGGCTTATATGGTCAATTACATAGACGTATTATAAAATCTTTATTTGAACACCACTTGTTCCATCCAAAGTCATTTTTTGGATCGTAACATTCAGTCCAACCTTTTTTACATTCCGATAAACTGTTTTACAACTCTTCGTATCAAAAACATGAGGCACAAAGAACAAATCACCCTTCTTAAGTTTATCGTAATCTATCATAAAAACGCCCTTTTTGTACTCGTACCTTTTTCTTGCCTTGCACTCTGTAACATCAAACCCGGTTGGATTCTCGTCGCTAAAAGGGTCGATACTATACATTGCACAATCGGTATCGTTCCAGCTTTCAAGCTCAGTATCACAGTTCTTCAAATTATGTAAGCAATAAAGATTTCTGCACTTCATAATTCTCCTTATGGTACGAACGAGATGACTCGAACCTCCACAGGGTTTCCCCGCCATCCCCTTAAGCTGATGCGTCTACCAGTTTCGACACGTTCGCATATTTATGGACTTGAACCTTCACTGGACGAATCCCACTGACATCTGAAATCAGCGTGTCTGCCATTACACCACAAACTATTAAGTAGTGGGTATAAAGGGATTTGAACCCTTACACCTTTCGGCATCGGCTTCTAAAACCGACGTGTCTACCATTCCACCATACACCCATAAGTACCAGCAGAGGGACTTGAACCCCCACACCTTTCGGCACAAGTTTTTGAAACTTGCTTGGCTACCAGTTTCAACATGCTGGCTTGATTCAGCCTACCATATCAATTGATCTAAATACCCGTTAGTTCGGTTTTTTGTGATCTGAATTACATTTCAGACACTTACCTTCGAGATGCCAAGTATAACCTTCACAGGAATCACATGGTCTCGTATCAACTATACCATTACGAGCAAGACTTCTTACACATTGAGAACAATCAAGGGCACATTGTGAATCCGTACACTCTTCTGGCTTACAACTACACGGTTCAGCAACCATATTTATAACACTCAAATCAACAAAGTCACTCATTTCTCAAAACCCTTTCTACAGTTAAATTGGTGGGTCTGCTGTGAATCGAACACAGATCAACTGATTAAAAGTCAGCGATTCTACCATTGAACTACAAACCCATTACTATTTCGTTATTCCGTTCCACCCACATCTCATACAGCTATTAAATTCTCCATAGCATAAAAGCTCGTTACCACATACGGGACAAAATTCTTCTTTCTGCTCATCACTTTCTGGTTCGGGAAGACCATGCCCATCGCACTCGTTGCTCATTTCAAAACTCCATTTTTAACCATTGCTTCATACTTTATTTTCTCTGAATGATCTTCTGGATACCATCTCAACATACATTCAACGCATTCTTTGTTAAAAACAGGTGACGAGTGCTTCTTACAGTTCTTGCAATGCTCCTTCAAAGAATCCTTTAATGAAGTATCTACTTTTTGTGTCATAGCACTTTCTTAAAATGGTGGGCGCGGAAGGAGTCGAACCTCCGACGTTACTCGTAAGAGAACGGATTTACAGTCCGTCGCCACACAGCCGACAGTAGCCTCGCACCCATTATTTATTCTAATCATAATATAATAAAAATAAATGGTTATGTCAAGTTAAAAATGGCGGAAGAGCCGAGACTCGAACTCGGATATCCTTACGGACACAGGTTTAGCAAACCTGCCCCTTAACCAATTCGGGACACTCTTCCATAAATGGCGGGGCCGAGGGAACTCGAATCCCTAACTTCCGGATTGACAATCCGGTGCTCTAACCAGTTGAACTACAGCCCCCAAAACTTATTTGCAATTAACCCTCCACGGACGATCTTCGGTAATTAAAACCTGCTTTCCTTTTACAAATACAATGTGCGGGTATATCATTCCAAACCTGTAATCGCAAATGTCCCAAGGGTTGAAAAGCTTTCTATACGCTTTCCCATTCGGAACATCAACAGCGTTTCGGGTTCGTTTGTTTGCAAAACGCTTGGTCTTCTTTCT
>JADFXO010000076.1 GCA_015233485.1 Nitrospirota bacterium | reverse complement strand
GCCCCCTATACTCGACGGCAATAAAAAAGCCGTTGCACCTTGTGTTGGTGTTCCAGCTATTGGTGTTGTTGTATGCGTATGTTTAGTAGTGTTGCAGTATTTACGGAAAATACTTATTTTCCGTACAGCTATACGGATGTATTGTAACTATATCCCAATGTGGTAGATGTCCAGGCTGTGGCCTCTTTGCTTAACTATTATAAGTTTATAATTCTTCCAACTTGCATTGAATATTGAATTATGAACATGTCATGTGGTATATATAATAGTAGACTTTGGGGGTATTATATGACATTAGTTTATTAGCATTGCAATAATGAAATTAGGATGAAAAGACATTAGGAGGTATAGATGGAGTTTACTTTAAGATACTATGGAAATATAAGAAATGAATTAAAAACAAAGGCAGGGCCTGAAGAAAAGCATAATATTAGAATACAATTTCATCCTCAAATAAAAGAATTATGGGGTTACGAGCCTTTGTCTCTTGTGCCAGAATATCTAAATGATAAACATGATGAAGAATATATAAAAAACTTATCAGGACCTATTATCGATCCTGGTACATTTGATAATTCTCAGAAAACAGGTTATATTATAAAAAGAAATACTTTGAAAGATGGTAACTCATATTGGTTTGCTCCACTAATATGTAAGCCACTCAGATTATATGCCGAATTAGATATAACTTATCTAGGAGCCCAAGACCACATGACACCAACAGTTATCAGAGGCGGTGATATAGATAACAAACTTAAAGTGCTATTCGATGGCCTTAGATATCCTTCTGATAATAATTTAATACCGAATGGTTTGTCTCCGATTTCCGAAGATGACCCCATTCATTGCTTACTAGAAGACGATTCCTTAATAAGAAAAATTACAGTTTCAACTGATAGGTTACTTGATGCCGCAGACAAAGATTACGTGATGATATTAATCAAAGTGAAAGTAAAATCTACAATTATAACTCCTGGTAATATGCCATTAGTTTCATGAGAATGGGTAAATTTGCACATCTAGGGGATAACTGTCATAGGATTTAGCGTAATTGCTTGTTTTACTTGGGTTTACGGGCATCTTTCACCTTCCGACTTTTGGTGTTTTAAGTGTTAATCGGCATGTAATAATGATCCAGTATGGAGCAAAATCGGCAAGTAAAATTGACCCACCTCGGCATAAACTGCATACTCACTGTAAATAAAAACAGAGAGGAGCAAAGCAAGGAGATGCTGATAGTGGAGACAATACGTAAGATAAGAGTATCGTATCACAGGGACAAGAAGTCAATAAGGCAAATAGCGCGGGAATATCGTCTATCTCGCAACACAGTAAAGAAGATAATTCGAGGCGACAGCACAGAAAACACCTATAAGAGAAGGGTACAATTGTTACCGAAACTAGGTCCGTATGAGAAGAGCTTAGTCGAGTGTCTTGAGGTTGATAAGGCATTGTCAAAGAGAGAGCAAAGGACAGCACAGTCAATTTTTGAGAAATTGCAAAAGGAAGGATATGTAGGCGGTTATGACAGCGTACGGCGTTACGTGCAGAAATGGCGTAAGCAGGATGGCAGTAAGGTAACGGCATACATTCCACAGACATTTGAGCCAGGAGAGGCTTTTCAATTTGACTGGAGTTACGAGGTTGTTGAGCTTGGGGGAATAGTAGTAACAGTAAAGGTTGCGCACTTTCGTCTTTGTTACAGCCGTAAGCAGTTTTGTGTAGCATATGAACGAGAGAGCCTTGAGATGTTGCTTGATGCTCATATACGCGCCTTCGAGTTTTTTGGTGGGAGTTGCCGCAGGGGTATATATGATAATCTCAAGACGGTTGTGAATAAGATATTGATAGGCAAAGATCGGCAATTCAATCGCCGTTTTCAGAACTTGGCATCTCACTATTTGTTTGAACCAGTAGCCTGTACACCAGCAGCAGGGTGGGAGAAGGGACAAGTTGAAAGTCAGGTAAGTTTTATTCGGTATCGTCTTTTTGTTCCGAGATTAAGGTTCTCAGATATCAATGAGTTGAATGACTGGCTCAGAGATAGTTGTCAAAGCCTTGCAGCGGGTCACAAGCATCCTGAGTTCAAAGATCGCACGGTAGCCGAGTATTTTGCCGAAGAGAAAGAACGCTTAGTAGAGGTAACGATAGCTTTTGATGGTTATAAAGAGATACCAGCGCGTGTAACGACAACTGCGCTTGTATCATATGATAACAACCGTTACAGTGTCGAGGCCTTTGCTGTAGGCAGGACAGCGATGATACGAGCTTATGCGCAACGTATAGTTATTGTCAAAGATGGAGAAGTGATAGGAGAACATAAACGACAGTTTGGCCGTAACAAGGTCATCTATAACCCATGGCACTACCTTGAAGTGTTAAAACGCAAGCCTGGAGCCTTGCGTAATGGAGCTCCATTCAAGGAATGGGAACTACCTATACCTCTTGTGGATATGAGAGAGGCTCTAATCAAACGCTCTGATGGAGACCGTCAGTTTGTGGGCATACTTGGAGTTATATCCCTTTATGGGCTGGATGCCGTGGTTAATGCCTGTACCGAAGCGATGGCTTCTGGTACAGCTAACCGGGATGTGGTACTTAACATTCTTTCTCGCAGCCATGACGATAAAGAAGTTGTAGATTATGAGACACCATCTCATTTACCAGTCCTTACTGTTTTACCTCTTGCCAACTGTAGCCGGTATAATGAGCTTCTATCGAGGGTTGCCAATGCTTAGAGATAAACTGATGGAATTGATGATGAACCTGAAACTCTATGGTATGAAGAATGCTCTTGATGAAGTCTTGGCAACAAGCATAAAACAACGGTGTACACCGGAGAAGATACTACTATATCTTCTGGAAGCCGAAATGGGAGAACGGACTGTTAGAAGTATCCGTTACCGCTTGGGACAGGCAAGGTTCCCTGTAGACAAGGACTTAGATCGTTTTGACTTCACTGCCTCACCGGTTAATGAAACACTGGTTCGTACTCTTTGTCAGGGAAGTTTTCTGTCTACAAATACTAATGTTATCTTGGTTGGTGGCACAGGTACCGGCAAAAGCCATTTGTCTATAGCCATAGCCCGCCAAGTAATCAAAGATGGTAAAAGAGGACGCTTTTTCAATGTAGTAGATCTGGTTAACCAACTTGAGCAGGAAAAACTGAATGGAAGAGGAGGGCGGCTTACAGAAAACTTGGCACGTCTCGATCTTGTAGTACTTGATGAACTGGGATACCTACCTTTTTCAAAAAATGGCGGCCAACTCCTCTTCCACCTAATCTCTAAGCTCTATGAAAGCACATCTCTGATTATCACTACTAACTTAATATTCGGAGAATGGCCTCAGGTCTTTGGGGATAGCAAGATGACAACTGCCCTGTTGGACAGAGTTACTCATCACTGTGAGATTATAGAAACAGGAAACGACAGTTGGAGGATTAAAAATAGGAAATCCAATGAATATTAACCGGTTGGGGTGGGTCATTTTTCAACGCCGATAATGGGTCAATTTTCTATGCCTATTGACAGTTTTAAGATAGCAAATAGTAGGAAGTAGAGATTCGCTATAAAACCGTATAAATCAAAGATGTACGTAAATTCCTATTACACTTTTCCCTTAAATGTTCGATTTAGCCACATTTAATAAAGCATTTGCTAATTTGTAATTCCAATCAAATGGCCCATTTTCTTTATATCGAAGGTGTATTCTTTCGCTTCGGTCACGGATTTTGCCAAAATCATCATTGTTAACCTCTAACACTTTCCACTTTTTTTCTTTGGCACTCCAGATTACATCAACTAAACCAGATCTTAATTCTAAAGCCGTCGTAGCTTGACAAGCCAAATCCGAAGCTTCTAAGGGTAATTCTTCAGCTAAATACAGTTCTTGTCGGGTATTATTTTGACCTATGTTATTATAACTGATCACGCTTTCTTTCGTAGTATCATTAATTATTTTTATACCAGAAGTCGCTTCTCCATCTAAAACATAAATTTTTAGAATAAATTGATTACTATTTTGAGTATTAACATATTTTTGCAGAAAAAATGGAGCGTTCAATGTTACCTCTTTGTCGCTACTTTTGTTTAAATGATAGGAAATACGTGGATTTTGATTTATTTTAGTACTGTCAAAATCCACAGTTTTTTGTTTGCTTTCGCCTGAATCCATAATAACCTTGTTTGTATTTTTATCCCAACGCAAAAAAGCCACACCCATACCCTCACTACCAATTTTCGGTTTAATTACAACTAAATGATGATTTTGAACAAATTCTATTGCTTCTTCAACACTATGAGTAAACAAGGTTTCCGGGATGGCAACTCCATATTCTTTAAATATATGTGCTGTGCGGATTTTGTCCGCGGCGTTTTCCAAACTATATAGCGAATTAAATAAACGGCCATTTTCATTCAAAAGACTTAAAGCTTCCAATATCTGCGGATTTCCTTCTACATACCCAAGCAAAGGAAAAGTATAAATTACCTTTGTCTTGTTTATTTTTTCCTGCATCTCCGCGTTTGTTATATCGTTTTCTTCTATTAACACCACATCTCCTCCTAATTTGCTAATTTTCACATATAAATCTTTGATAATACCACCCGCGACTTTATCACGAAATCCATCGTCTAATAAACTCAAAGGGTCTGGAAAACTATTATAAATCTCCTGAGAATACAGAATGCCGATATAATTATTTAAAGACATGGTTAATACCTCAACACAAGTCTTTGTCGTTTTAATTTATTTTTGAACATAATCATACTCTATAAAACAGACCACATTATAATCGGTACAGGATACTTGCTACTGCTCATATCTGTTCAAATGTTAATAAAGATGCCTTGTATAAGCTTGGCAAATAAATATTATTTATTACATAGTTGTTGTATCTTTCTCAAACATGAATGGATAACACAAGAATAAGCCGGGTTATATAGAAATAGTTAATCTTAGTTCAAAATGTGCTCATATTGCTCAAAATACTTAAACGTGCTCATACGAGAAATAGCTTTATTAATAATACACGGATAGTCATAGTCTTGCAGTTTTGCACGAGGAATTTCCATGGTTGTAGCAGCGTTTTGCTATACTTGATTTAGGTAATAAAATACCCCGTGTTCAAGCTAATGAGAGGTAGTGTCCGTTGTATTTTTCTTACAATTACGAACTATAGGCACTTCAGAACGGGAACGAGGCTTCTTCTCCAAATACTTTCCAGGACCAAAGCCTCCATCAGTTCTCATTATAATGGCATCTTTGTCATAGATAGCATGCCTCTTAAGATAACGACGTAAACTACGCGCAAAATCTTCAGATAGCTTTTTCTTACGTTCACCTTCCGATTGACCTTTATTTTTAACTCTACACACTATGTCTGCTATTGCATTATCGGGCAGAGTTCCAATAGGGGAATTTTTACCAAACAATGGATACAATAAAGCATCCAGAACCGTAAAATGGAGGGGCTGTAATGGAATCTTAACACTCTTGTTCTTTTTAGAAACTAATGAACAAGAACTTTTATCTAGGTAAAAGCCAGCAGATTCTATTATCTGTGGTTTTTCGCTTTTGTTTTTCCAAGGTCTGCCATATCCTATAATATTTATTGGATTTGGATTTTGACGTATACCATTCTTGTCTATAATAGGTTGTGTTAAAATTGGGTGTAATAAATAGAATTCCGAATCTGGTAATTGTATGACCTCATCAAATATCCCATCTCCAACTGTGGGAAATATTTGTTTACAGGTCTTTTCTTTAAGTGAATCTTCCGTAACATAGCCTAAAAGCCCTGTCTTGTATAGCTCACAAAAAATATGTGTCTTTTTGCATAATTTACAATCTGTGTTCCTACATCTATCATCATTTCCATTATATTTCATACATATACGTTTTAAATCAGCCTTGTTCAATGCATTAGAATTGACAAGTGAAAATAGTTTTTCAAGATCGCTTTGTTTTATAGTTAAATGTCGTAATATTTCTTGTATATGACCCTTGTATATTTTAGTTCCAGCTTCATTAATAAGTTGTTTTAATCTATAGCGACCATTTTCATTACTGGGGTTACGTTCAGAAACGCGACATTTGGCTATCTCCGTACCAATTACCATTAAATCACGAGGTGTTTTCAAAGTGTGTCTGTATATGTAATCAAAGATTTCCTCGTTTTCCTTGCCCCTATCATTATAGACTACATCACAACCAAGAAATGCAGTAATAGGCGTTGCTTTCTTTAATGACTTTTCTACCAAGTTTTCTTCATCCTCTTGAAGGATCCTCTTAATAAATATTTGCTTTAACTCTTCTTTGGAATATTCTAAGCTGAGGCTTACATCGTTATATTGTAGAAACATTTCATGCTCTTGTAGTTTTAAAAACGCTTCTTTTCTAATTGATGCATATATCTTAATTTTCCCTGGATTCTGTCTATTAAGCTTATATGCGGCATGGACTAAACCAATTTGTGCTATATACCAAAGTCTTTTGTCACTAAAATTGCCAAAACATTCATCGATATTATCAATGAACACTGCAACACTTTTATTTATTGTTCTTGCTTCTATAATTAATGTTTGGTTATAATCTTCTAATAATTCTTTAAAAAAATCTCTTCTGGTTAGTGAAGATAAAATTGTACTAAAATAATCAGAGACCGTGTATTTATTTTGCTTAAGCAGATATTTTAGTGAATCAGAAATTTCAAGCCTGAGTATATTATCAGCCATATTTAAATTTCTAACGATGGCAATGATTATCGATAAAGACCACAACTTTTCCATGCTTTCTTCACTGTAAAGTATCGAACGCATATCACTATTTAAATTATCCAGCGATAATTCAGGTACATCTAAGAGTATGTTACGAGGTATACAAGATGCGCCTTTGAAAAGTTTTCTTTTTACAAGGAGCAATAAAGACTTGCCAAGACCTTTAGTAGCCACAACAAAATAATGCTGATCGCGGGACAGGAATTGTTCTATTTCTCGTGTTTTCTCTACTAGCTCATCATTAATATCAGACGTCTCTTTCATGGCTTCTCTTGCGTCAAGATTCCATGGGTACATTTAAATACCTCCTCCCTTTATTCTTTATGCGTATTTCGGAATAGGTGGTCTATATCAACGGAATACCCACTTATTAATGAGTACATATGTATGTCTACATACATTTCTGATAAATGGCCAAAGAAGCTGTTTGGCATATAGTCTATGTATACTTACCAATGTACTCAATAATAATTAAATTTAAACTGAAAGTATATCATTTTGCTTTCTTGTAGACAAAGCGAGCATAAAAATTAGTGTTCCTCGGCACTGCTTTGATGGCAATATCGGGTAAATCTACATATTTAGGGAAATCATCTTCCATGTTTAATCGTAAGACTTTCAGATTGTCTGTGTCAATGGAGCTTAAAAGGCTTTACCTGCTTCACCAGAATGGCCATAGAGACGCGAACGAACCCAAAGACGACCAGAACGCTTGTAGACGAAAAAGAAACGGCCAGAGGTAAGACCCCTGACCGCCTCTGCAAATGGAAAGCATACACTCAAGGTATTATACCGAACCAGGGCGCTACTCGCAACCAGGTGATACGGTAACGGCCACTATGTCCAGGACGTTTGCTCCAATTTTGGGTAAGATTGCATGTTTAGGGGAAATCTGTCATAGGATTTAGCTTAGTTGCTTGATTCATAGCTATGCGGTTTAAAAGTATTTTGCTTCTTTTTTTCAAAAAAGAAGTCTGCCAGAAGGGCATATCTCTTGCCTTTATCCCTTCCTATGAGGCGCTTATGCTTCTTTCTTTTGTTACTTTGCTTTCTTGGCGAAAGAAAGAAAAGTAAATCTATTTAACTTCCTTATTGTCTTTACGTTGAGTAGGGCGCATACCCTAACCATTCTAAACCGAAAGACTTCATGGTCTGGGCAGTAATCTACATAGGAAATAAACATCATCAAACGCATAGTAGTAATGTGTGCCGTCGTAGTGAGGGGGACGAACGAAGACGACACACGGGACGGCTCCTAGCCGTCTGTTTTGCCGGCGGTAGCCGGCCCTACTGATAACTTGATATAATAGTATATAACTGCAACAAGAGTAACTGCATATGCTATCGGCTATAGTAAAACCCGCTATTTACATAAGAAAATTATTAAATTAATTTATAAAGTAGCTCCGAAAGTCCAGAAACAAGGTTTTTCAAATATTTCAGACTAAGGAAACCTTGCTTAAAGTCGCTTGTCTGTTGAAAAGAGCGACTTAGTGATGCTTAAGGAACAATAAACGCAATATACATGGTTAAGAAAAGTAATAGAATTTGCAGAATACGCTTGACAAGATTTATGTGCGCATGATTTAATACAAAAAAAGATAAAGAGAGGTAATGGCTATGAAAAAAAGGATAACTTTATCAATCGATGAAGATGTTTACGAACAATTGCAAGAGGTGCCTAAGAGGGTGTCGATTTCTGAAGTAGCAAACTTTCTGTTTAAAACCTTCATAGAAGAAATAAAAAGGGGCCATGCTATGGATGAAAAGGAGATGAAAGAATGGATAGAAGGAACTCAGGAAGGAAGGGACTTTAGGATAAAATTCATAGAACAGTATGGACCGTTCATACAGCGGTTAAGTGATAAGGTGGAAGAAATAAAGGCAATAGTCGGGATTAAATCAAAACTTGATGAGAAAAACAATCAATAACTCGTTAAACGGTGGTTTTTATGGCTCTCTGGCATAAAAGGTTTCAAAACAAGAAAACGGGGGAGATAATGAATATTCCTGCTGGCCGCTATGGGAACTTCCGTATGGCCGCTAAGAAAATCGTTCAATATACCAAATATAACATGGATAGGTTCTATGTAGTTCACCTTGTCCTAACGGTAGCAGAAAACGTGTCAGATGTAGATATGTCTAATTTTCACCGTGTTGCAAACTTCATTAACCAGCGTCTTAAACGTGTAGGTTCAGATTTTAAGTATATTGCAGTCAAGGAGCTACAAAGCCGTGGAGCAATTCATTTTCATGTCCTTTGCATATACACGAAAAAATACTCGTTTCCTGATTCAGGAGATATACAAAAATCGTGGAAGCTTGGATTTGTCAAGATTACTACTCCAGGTCTTATGCCAAAGTATGGAAGATTTAGAATAAGAGTAGAAAAAATAATAGCTTACCTCGGTAAGTACATTGGAAAAGGGTATGAGTACGAAGAACTTGAAGCAAAGAAATCTTTTACGGCAAGCCAGATAAAACAGATTTACAAACTCTCTGATAAACGGTTGAATGTGGTTATGGAGACGTTTGGAAAAGAGCAGGCGGAAACGTTTACGTGTACGTATACAAGAGTATATGAAGAAGTTAAAATAGAACCATTTCGACGTAAAAAACTATGTGTGCTTGCGTTTGATAGTGATTGGAAATTCATTGGGAATGAAGAAGAGCCTTTTTAAGAGAAGCCCTGGGGAGATGGTTTGTATTTTAATGCCTATGAATTTCAAGGCATGATGGAAGTTTGTCGGCCATTTAATCGTGGATTACTGTATTAACGTATAGTTTTCTTGTCCTTGTCCCTTCTTTTTTACCCAAAAAACGCAAACTGTCCGTTGTAGTATTTTATATAACTACTTTTAAAGACTTTTCCGTGCCCGCAAACCCGCATGAAAAGCCAATCCGTGAGTCTAACTACTACAAAAACATGGTTAACTACTACAAAAACATGGTCACAGCCGCTCTAACTACTACAAAAACATGGTTAACTACTACAAAAACATGGTTAATTACTACACGTATTGATTTAATGTAGTAGTTGGTGGTAAACTCCTATATGGCTAAGGGAAGATTAAACAAAAAAGACCTGGTAGTCAAATCGAATGAGATAAACGAAGCTCATTATCGGTTGTCGCTGAACGAGCAGAAAGTTATCCTTACGATGGTATCTCAAATCCAACCAGATGACGAGGACTTTAAGTCTTACGTTGTTTCAATCCCGGAGTTTGTAAATTTGTTAGGTGTTCAAGATAGCGATAAGTATTCGGTTATCGGAAAAATAGCCAGGGATTTAAGGCATAAAGATTTACGGATATATAAACCTGAAACGGATTCTTATCTTGAAACAGGCTGGTTATCTTCCTCTGAATATTACCGTGGCAAGGGATATGTCGAGCTATGTTTTGACCCTAAGTTAAAGCCGTACCTGCTGGGGTTAAAAGGGAAATTTACTGCTTACCAGTTACAAAATGTGATTCAGCTAAAAAGTACATATTCAATCCGGATATACGAGCTACTGAAGCAGTACCAAAAGTTAGGCAGCCGGGAGTTTAAAATAATCGATTTGAAGGGAATATTAGGCATTCAAGAAGGAGAGTATAAAGTTTATAACAATTTCAAGCAACGGGTAATCCTTCCTGCACAATCGGAGCTATCGGAGAAAACCGACTTATCCTTCGAGTTTACCGAAAAAAAGATAGGCCGGGCAGTAACGGCCATAAAATTTCATATCTTCACAAAACAAAGAGTAGACGAACCCTCCATCGATGCTGAATATACCATCCAAGACGAGTTCGACGAAGCTATAGGCAAAATGTCCGCTTATGAGCAAGACCTATTTAAACGGCTTCAAAGTGGGTATAAGCTGTCAAAGAAGCAGGCTCATATCATCATAACCGTTTACCTATTACGAAAGGGTAAAGAGTATGTAGAAACATTATTGGATTATTGTTCCAGGTATCACCAGAAGGCTCTTAAGGTAGATGCCTCCGCACACATAGGCGCTATAACTTGGGTAGCCTTTCGGCATGAATGGCAAGTCCAGGCCGACTTATTCAACCCTGTGGCTGTTAAACCCGCTAAGACTAAGAAAGAGATACCACCAGAGATAACGGAAGAAGACAGGGCGGCCGTAAAGAAAATACTT
This sequence comes from Nitrospirota bacterium, assembly GCA_015233485.1. Taxonomy (GTDB): domain Bacteria; phylum Nitrospirota; class Thermodesulfovibrionia; order Thermodesulfovibrionales; family Magnetobacteriaceae; genus Magnetominusculus. Next base: position 1,750 of record JADFXO010000076.1, on the reverse strand, counting down.
AAAGAGTGGAAAAAGACCGTCTTTAAAGACGCTTAAACCATTTTGATATAACTTACTAACTAAGTAAGTTACTTAGTTAGTTTATCTTTGATAGCCAGTAGTATAAAGTCATGTAGTGAAACATGCTCTTGGGCTGCTTTGTTTTTAGCTCGTTCCCACAGTTTAATAGGCAAGCGTAAGAGAAAAGATTTATCACTTTTTATTAAATCGGCATCTTCTTCTATAGGTTCGGCCTTTGCTTTTGCAATAAATGTATCTACCGTGGTGGGCTTTGTCGTTTTTAACGTCATATTGTCAACCTCCAAAGAGTTCGCCGTAAAGGCTTCTGACTTCTTTACTTGCTTTACTGTCTGAATACTCTATCACGCCCATGCCTTGACCAAAGGAGTTCTTGTAAGCTACCCTGCTATTGATGGCGGTGCTTAGTAGCGGTACATTGAAATCTTTAATCGCCTCTTTAGCTTCCTTGCCTAAGTTGGTATTGGGTACTACCTGATTTAAGAGGAAAAATGCAGTAATGTCTTTATATACCCTGGCTTCTTTTAATATTTCTATAACATCGCTTGCCGCCCAAAAATCCACTTGAGAGGGTAGGCAAGGGATAACAAGGGTATCACAGGCCATGATAGCGGAGCGGAAAACTGCATTATCACGGCCACCGGAATCAACAATAATTACATCAAAGCTTGATAGCTTGATTAAATCCTTGTGTAAAGTAGGTGTAGTAACGGCCATAGCTTGAATGTCGTTCTTTTCTCGGGTGGCTCTGAAAGCAAGGCTAGAGGCTTGAATATCAGCGTCTATTAAAAGAACGCTTTGACCATTGTAAGCAGCGGTTACTGCTAAATTGCAGGCAATAGTGCTTTTACCTACGCCACCTTTGGTATTGCCAATAGTAAGAATCATATCATCCTTAATTAGTTAGTAACTAAGTTACTAACTAATTATAACAGTAAGCGATTTAAAAAACAAGATGAACTTCTTTACCGGCAATGGTCAAGAGAAGATTTTAACAGACGTTCGACAATTCGCTAATAGTCATCCAGGATAACGTCAATTTGGTCGTCTTTGGGTTCGTTCGTGCGTTTATGGCCGATCCTGTTGAAGCAGGTAACGTGTTAATCGTAAACGTTTTTACGGTGTCCAACATTGTGAACTTTTACGATTTTGCTATCGTGGTCTATACTGTAAACGGCTCTGTAAGCACCTATGTATAGCTTATAGCGTCCCGCTAAACTACCGCTTAAAGGCAATGGCGTTAAGTCTTCTATGTTTTTAGAAAGCCATGCCAGTTTGTCAAAAATCCTTTTGGCGATTGGACGGTCAAGCTCGAAAAGTGTTTTTATTGCCTCCGGTCGAACTTCTAACTTAAAAGCCAAGTAGCCGTTTTACCTCTTCTAATGGTATCCATTTGACTTTGCCTTCCTTGACTTCCTTCATGCTTTCGATTAACTCTTGTTCCACTTCCGGCTTTAACTTTAAGCCATAGTCAGGGTCACAAGTCGGGTCTTGTAAAATTCTCGCTTCCAAGTCGTAATTCGGGTCTTGTATCGTTATAGTTTCCATGAACATAGTATAACACCCGTATAATGTTTTTGTCGCTATCGGAAAGTACCCCTGAAAGCCCCCTATACTCGACGGCAATAAAAAAGCCGTTGCACCTTGTGTTGGTGTTCCAGCTATTGGTGTTGTTGTATGCGTATGTTTAGTAGTGTTGCAGTATTTACGGAAAATACTTATTTTCCGTACA
>JADFXO010000075.1 GCA_015233485.1 Nitrospirota bacterium | reverse complement strand
TGGCTTGAAGAGCTTGGCTATTCCATTGCTTTCGGTCCGAACATTGCGCCTGACGGCGAGGCACCTGAGCGCAAGTCATATAAGGATGTGGTTTTAGTTGATCGCTTGCGAGCCGCGATTGACATAATCAACCCCAATATCCCAAGAGATGCCAAGGAAGAAGCTATTAAGAAAGCCGTTAATGTCGCATACTCCAGTCCCAACCTCTTAATTACCAATCAAGCCTTCCATAAGATGCTGGTTGAGGGGGTGGATGTTGAATATCGCCGGAAGGACGGGACGATTGCCGGTGATAAGGTTTATCTTTTTGATTCCAAGAAATTTGACAATAACGACTGGCTGGCGGTTAATCAATATACGGTTATTGAAACCAACCACAATCGGCGGCCTGATATTGTGATTTTCCTAAATGGGCTTCCGATAGCAGTGTTTGAATTGAAGAACCCCGCGGATGCCAACGCCACAATTAAAGGCGCTTTCAATCAGATTCAAACCTACAAATCAGAGATTCCGTCTTTGTTTGCCTTCAACGAAATTTGCGTCTTGATAGATCATGTCAAGAACGCCTTAGCCGGCACCATTTCGTCCGACACTGACCGTTTCGTTGGCTGGAAAAGCGTTGACGGCAAAAAGATTGCCAAAGCAAATGACCTGAGAACCTTGATTAAGGGCATCTTTGCCAAAGAAAAGCTCTTGGACATCATCAAGAACTTTATTGTCTTTGAAAACGAGAAGGATTCTAAAAACAATATCAACAAAATTATCAAGAAGCTCGCGGCCTATCACCAGTATTTTGCGGTTAATAATGCCGTGGAAAAGACAAGGTCAGCGGCTTCGATTGATGGTGATCGCCGCGCCGGCGTTGTATGGCATACCCAAGGCTCCGGCAAATCGTTGTCGATGGTTTTTTATGCGGGCAAGATTATTCAGGTCTTGGATAATCCAACCTTGGTGCTGCTTACCGACCGCAATGATTTAGACGGCCAGTTATTCGGCGTGTTCTCCCATTGCAGCGATATAATCCGCCAGACACCCAAGCAGGCACAGGACAGGGCTGATATTAAGAGATTATTATCCATAGCGTCCGGCGGTGTGATATTTACGACGATTCAAAAATTCTTGCCGGAGAATAAAGGCAATAAGCACCCGATGTTGTCTGATAGGCGAAATGTTATTGTCATTGCCGATGAGGCCCACCGTAGCCAGTATGACTTTATAGACGGCTTTGCCCGCCATATGCACGACGCATTACCAAACGCAACCTTTATCGGCTTCACCGGCACGCCGATTGAACTTGCAGATAAAAATACCAGAGCCGTGTTTGGAGAATACATTGATGTCTATGACATCACGCGGGCTGTTGAGGATAAGGCGACCGTGCCGATTTATTACGAGGCGCGCTTGGCGAAGATTGAACTGTTAAAAGAAGTGACTCCTAAAATTGACGCTGAATTTGAGGAATTGACCGAAGGCGAAGAAATCGAGAAGAAGGAAAAACTCAAGAGCAAATGGGCGCGACTGGAAGCCATGCTCGGCTCAGATAAACGAATAGCCTTGATTGCCAAAGATGTGGTGGAGCACTTTGAAGCGCGCTTGAGTGCGATGGACGGCAAGGGTATGTTCGTATCCATGAGCCGACGAATCGCGGTTGAACTCTACGACGAGATTATTAAACTGCGCCCTCGGTGGCACAGCGACGATATCAGAAAAGGTTTTCTTAAAGTAGTTATGACCGGCGCAGCCAGCGATCCGGCGAATTATCAGCGGCATATTCACACCAAAGAGGAGCGGGATTTATTGGCTGACCGGATGAAGGATCCGAAAGACGAACTCAAATTGGTTATCGTCCGCGATATGTGGCTCACTGGTTTTGATGTGCCATCGCTGCACACAATGTATATCGACAAGCCAATGCGTGGGCATGGGCTGATGCAGGCCATCGCGCGCGTCAATCGGGTCTATAAGGACAAGCCGGGCGGGTTGGTCGTGGACTATCTTGGCATTGCCCCGTCTCTTAAAGAGGCACTTGCATACTACACACAAGAGGGCAAAGAAGCACCGACCGTTAAACAGGAAGAAGCTGTCAGCGTTATGCTGGAAAAATACGAACTGGTTAGGGCGATGTATCATGGTTTCGATTATTCCGGCTACTTTACAGACAAGGTTAAAGACAAGGCCGAGATTGCCGGAAAAGCCATGGATCATATCTTGGAATCGGAAAACGGCAAGAAGCGCTACTTGCAGTCCGTTTCCGAGCTGTCGCAGGCTTTCGCGCTATCCGTGCCAAGCGCAGAGGCGTTGAGAATTCGCGATGAAGTGGCGTTTTTCCAAACTGTCCGGGTGTTCATTGCCAAGTTTGAACAAACGGGCGGCCTTGGCGGGCCGACAATGGACGATTACGACCAAGCTATCAAGCAAATCGTTTCTAATGCAATCACATCGGACAAGGTTATAAACATCTTCGATGCGGCGGGGCTTAAGAATCCGAATATCGCGGTTCTGTCCGATGAGTTCTTACATGACGTGCAGGGATTGGAGCGTAAGAATGTTGCGCTGGAAGTCTTGAAACGACTGTTGAATGACGAAATCCGAATTATGGAAAAGAAGTTTTTGGTTAAATCACGCTCCTTCTCTAAAATGCTCACAGAGACGATCAAAAAATACCAAAATCAGACAATTGAAGCGGCGCAAGTGATAACCGAGCTGGTTGAATTGGCAAAGAAAATCAGAGAGGAAAAGAATCGCGGTCAAAATCTTAATCTTACTGATGATGAGGTGGCGTTTTACGATGCGCTCAGCACTAATGACAGCGCTGTTATGGAGCTTGGCGATGAGACATTAAAAAAGATTGCTCAGGAACTCGTGGCAATGCTTCGCAAGAACACGGCAATTGACTGGACATTAAAGGAACAGGTACAGGCAAAGCTGAGCGTGAAGGTGAAGAAGCTGCTATATAAGTATAAGTATCCGCCTGACAAGCAGGAAAGCGCGACTAAGACAGTTATCGAACAGGCGGAGGTTTTGTGTAAGGATTGGAGTGGAGAAGATCCAAGGAAATTATATGAATAATAATCTGCTACCCGCCGACATAGCGATTCCCCCAATCACCATAATTCTCACGCCAGCGCGTTGGCTATGCGGGCAAACTCGTCTATACTGAGCGTCTCCGGCCTTCTTCGCGGGTCTATTCCTATGGCGTTCAATATATCGCCTACTCCGGCGCCATATCCCTTTAGATTATTGGAGAGCGTCTTTCTGCGCATCGAAAACGCTGTCCTGACTATTGCAATAAATAACTTCTCATCGGCAACCCGCACCCTTTCATCCCTTAACATTTTAAACCCTATGACCGCGGAATCCACCTCCGGCGGCGGCCTGAATGAATCCCTCGAAACGATAAACTTAATCTCAGGGACGCTTACAAGCTGCGACATTATCGAAAGCACCCCGTAGGATTTCCTCCCCGGTGGTGAGGCAATGCGCTCCGCCAGCTCTTTCTGAACCATGAGGGTCATGCCGGTCAGTGTCTCTCTTTCCCCGAACAGCCTGAATATCAGCGGCGTGGTTATATAATACGGTATATTCGCGACCACCTTAAACCTGCCAACTGCCCCATAATCGTACCGCAGCGCGTCACCGTAGACAAGCTCAAGGTTTAAGACGCCTCTGAAACGTTCTTTAAGTCTCTCATATAGGGCTATGTCCAGCTCTATGGCAATGACTTTTTTTGCCCTGTCTATGAGTTTTTCTGTGAGTGAACCTGTGCCAGGGCCTACTTCCACTACAACGTCGTCAGGGGAAATGTCCGCGGCGGCGACGATATCCCCAAGAATCGCGCCATCGTAGAGGAAGTGCTGTCCTAATTTTCTCTTCTTCACCGGCTTCGTTTGTATTATAATAGATTGTCCGCGCTTATTAACACCAATACTGCCCCATGTCCCGTTTGCCTTTCCTATTTATACCTTGAAATAACCATACCATGAGGTTTATAATACTTACAGGGTTGGGCTCAAAAATATTTTTTTTAAAGGGCCTAAAGTTTTCCAGGATACTACCGATAAGAGAACTGAACACTTTTAAGAGAGCAAGGAGGAGGTAAATTATTATGGCAATCCAACATGTAATTACTCGTCAGGCCACCGACACAAACGCGGCAGCCTATAAACCCGCTAAGACACAGCAGCCGCCGCAACCTGGTGGCGGTCAGAATAACGGGGGCACGACCGGTGCTGTCGGTACGGAAAACACGCAACAGCCGGCTGCGATTGTTAACATCTCAACGCAGGCTCAGAATGCTGCGGCAGCCGCAAAGCAGAAAGAAAATACCCAGGCAGCGGGCGCGGTGGGTGCGGCAGGGGCAACTGGTGCAGCAGGGGCAGCTGGTGCGGCGCAGAACGTAGGGCCGACGCAGCCGCAGAATAATCAGCAATATCCAAAGGGCATTGAGCAGACATTTTTTAAATCGCTAGTGTAGCCGTACCCGATATTACCTGAGAAGGTAATATTTGTAAGATAGTTGTCAAGGTGTGCAGTAGAACCGGTGGGGTATGTAGAGCCATTGGTACATAAGGAGAATTTAAAATGGAAATCGCAGGAATAGGTGTAAGTGCTCAGGCGAATGTTAACTCTGCCAATGGGCAGACTAAACAGCAGACCTATGCTCAACCTGCTTCCCAGCCGCAGATCCAGCAAGGGGCAGGTACACCTGCTAAGACGCAGAGCGGCTCAGGCAATAACAATTCCGTGAGGGTTACTATTACAAGCGCGGGAAAGGACATGCTAAACAGCGCTCAGCAGAATGCTGCGGCAACTGGAGGGGATACCACCAACAATCTGGCAAACTTAGCTAAGGGCAGCAATGCTCAACAGGGGACCCAGTCAGGGACTCCAGCCGAAAAGAATGCTAAGGACAATAACCAGGTTAATCCACCAGCCCCTCCCGTGAGTACTCTTTTTAGCAACTCGGCTTATTATTCCGTGGAGAAAAACGCAAAGGATAATACGCAGAGTGTAGTAGTAAAGATTGTGGACTCCAATGGGAACGTGGTTAGGTCGATACCGCCTGAGGATTTATTAAAGAGCGCGTCGGAACTGAATATCGTACCGAATAATCTTTACCATTCACTGACATAGGGGAACGAAAAAGTTTCCCTATGCCGGCGTGGAAGGCCTGGATGCAGGCGTGTTGTGAACATAGACGCAGGGATCGCAAGTAACACACATGAATGCAAGAGTAGCCACCCAGAACAATTATAGCGACTTCGCCGGAGGTTTTTTGTTACAATACAGACATGGAAACTGAGACAGAGAAGCTCTTCAGGGTGTCGAGTGCCGTTGGAGAAATCCAGAACAATATTTGTCGTGCCGCCGACCAGCAGGGCCTTCTTACCGCAATCCTTGACATTGTAGGCGCCCTTGTGCTGATACTTGACAAGGACGGGCGCGTGGTTTATTTTAATCGTACCTGCGAGGAAACGTCCGGTTATGATTTTTTAGAAATAAAGGGTAAATGTCTGTGGGATGTCCTCACAAGGGAAGAAGATGTGGAGTCCGCCAAGGTAAATTTTGAGAAAATTTTGAAAGGGAATTATCCGGCCGCTTATGAGAATTTCTGGAATAGCAAAGACGGTTCAGAGCATTTGATTGCGTGGTCAAACACGGCCTTAGTAAACGAAAAATCCGAGGTAACATACGTAATTGCCACTGGGATTGACATCACAGAGAGGAAACTCACTGAACAGCGCCTTCAGTACCTGTCATATTTCGATTCCCTTACAGACCTGCCAAACAGGACGCTTTTCTATGATCGTTTAAGCCATGTGCTGGGACACTCCAGAAGGTATAATCAGATGTTTGCCTTGTTGTTTTTAGATCTTGACGGATTTAAGTTTATCAACAATTCGTTGGGCCACGACATGGGAGACATGCTTTTAAAGATGGCCGCGTCCAGGCTGCCGAAATGCGTGAGGGAATCAGACACCGTAGCCCACGCGGGCGCAGACGAATTCGTAATAATCCTGCCTCTGTTGGAAAGGGTGCAGGAGGTCTCGCTGGTTGCCGATAAGATACTTGACGCCTTTTCAACCCCGTTTTATCTTGATGTACAGGAGTGTTTTATAAGTATGAGCATTGGTATAAGCATCTATCCTGACGACGGAGACGATATAGACACACTGCTTAAGAACTCAGATGTTGCCATGTATCAGGCGAAGGTCAAGGGGGGAAACTCCTACCAGTTTTATAACGCGGATATGAATTCCAGCGCGTTGAGGCGTCTGAAACTCGAAAATAATTTACGTAAGGCCCTTGAGAAAAATGAATTCGTGCTTCACTATCAACCTAAAATCGACCTCAATTTATGGTCGGTATCCGGGGTAGAGGCACTGATAAGATGGTTAAATCCCCAGTTCGGCATGATCTCACCGGTAGAGTTTGTTCCATTAGCAGAGGAGACCGGCCTGATAATCGCCATAGGTGAGTGGGTACTCAGGACGGCCTGCGCTCAGGCTAAACATTGGCAGGACATCGGCCATAATGGGATTCTTATGTCTGTGAATCTGTCTGCCAGACAGTTTAAGTCGCAAAATCTTGTCCTATCAATAAAGAATATACTAAAGGAAACAGGCCTGGCGCCTGAGTCTCTTGAGCTTGAGCTGACTGAAACCGTAGTCATGGACGACGCGGAGAAGGCTATCAAGATACTGCGGGAGATAAAAAATATGGGCATACACATAGCTATCGACGATTTCGGAATGGGCTACTCTTCGCTGAGCTATTTAAAGCGCTTTCCTATAGACTGCCTTAAGATAGACCGTTCATTCGTCAGTGAAATAACAACCGACACAGACGACGCGGCAATAGCCACTGCAATTATAGCCATGTCGCACAGCCTGAAACTGAAGGTTATAGCCGAGGGAGTGGAAACCGATGGCCAGCTTGAGTTTCTACGCGCCCTTGATTGTGACGAGGCTCAGGGATACCTGTTTTCTAAACCTTTGTCTTCTGATGACTTAAAGGCCTATCTGATGAGCAAGAAGCTCAAATCGGGCAAGTAATGGAAATTCACGTAACAGCAGGGCCTGCGTGTCTTACGGAGCCGCGGCTCAGTGAACTCCTAACCGCCGGCGTCACCTCCGTGAGGCTCAACATGTCTTATGTAAACGAAGAGACGCTTGACAGCACTATATCCCGCATAAGGCAAATTGCCCCACACGTAAAAATCGGCGCGGACATCAGGGGTAGGAAACTTCGAATCGGCTCTGTTCCTAACGATAAGGTTGCGCTCAAGGCCGGACAGGTGTTCAGGCTTTATGCGGCCCCAGACACTAATAAATACGCCAAGGCGGGCGCTGAGGACTACGCGTATGTGAGTTATCCTGCCATTGCCTCTAAAGTAAATACCGGCGCCGTAATATTGCTTGACGATGGGGCGATTACGCTTACGGTGACAAAAATAAAAGACGGTGAAATCATCTGCAGTGTTGAGACTGACGCGGAGCTGACCTCAGGCTGTGGGGTAAACACGCCGGGCTGCCCTATTGAACTTCCCCCGCTTAGTGCAAAGGACTATGGCGATATTGAGCGCCTGTCTAAATTATCAATAGACTTCGTTTATCTATCCTACGTGGAAAGGGCTTCGGACATTATCATACTCAAAGAAACCCTGCGCCGGTACAATATGAAAGACACGGTTATCGCAAAGGTGGAGCTTGCCGAGGCGGTAAAAAATCTTGAAGAGATATGCGCGGCGTCGGACGCGATTTGCATAGCGCGCGGCGATTTAGGAGTAGAGGTTGATCTGCCCAAAATCCCCTACGTCCAAAGGCACATCGTGAAAACTGTAAAACAATCCGGCAGGCCCGTACTGCTCGCGGGGGAGGTAATGTTATCGCTCGTAAACAGATACAAACCCTTCAGGGCAGAGCTTACGGACGTGATAACCGCCCTTGAGCAGGGGGTAGATGGTTTTATACTATCCGACGAAACGGCAATAGGGGTAGACCCGGCAAACGCGGTAAGACACCTGCAAGCGTTGATAGGGGAGCATAACCTGCGCACCGGCGGCCAGTGCGAGTGAATGACTAATGGGACAGGCCGCTTAGTCTTTTCCTTATAGCCTCTTCTTCCTTAATAAGTTCCGAAGCCCCTTTATCATCATTCATCTTCTGAAGCAGGATGGCAAAGTTGTGGCATACATCGGCACGTAACCGCAAATATGCGTATGCGGCAGGATATTTTTCAGATAGGGGTCTGAATATCTTAAGTGCCTCCTCGTACAGTTTCTTAGCCTCTTCCCTATCGCCCACCTTGGACTCATACCTGTTAAGCAGGTTGGCATAGTTGAAGCAGGTCTCGGCAAATTCAGGCTTATATGAGGCATCATTTTCAGAGAGAGTTTGTCTTATCTGAAAGGCCTTCTTGTAATGCACCTCAGCCCCGTGCATATTGCCCATCTTCTTTAGCAGGTTGGCAAGGTTGTTATAGATAGAGCCAACTTCATGCTTATATGCATCAGAGAGAGTTTCAAATATCTTAAGAGCCTTTTCATAATACATCTTAGCCCCTTGCATATCGTCCATCTTCTCAAGCAGGCTGGCAACAGTGTTATAGGTCTTGGCAACAGCAGGCTGATATTTGTCAGGGTCTTTAACAGAGAGGGTTTTGTATATCTGAAGGGTATCCTCTAAAAGCGCCTTAGCCCTGTCTATATCAACGCCCATGTCTATTAACAGGCCAGCAAGGTTGTTGCTGTTCGCTGCAACATTAGGCTGATCAGAGAGATTTGTAAATAACTCCAGAGCCTCCTCATAATGTTTCTTAGCCCCGTACATATCGCCCACGTTATTTAGCAGGTTGGCAAGGGTGCCGCAGGTTATGGCAACAACGAGTTGATATTTAGCAGAGTCTTTGTTAGCTTTACTTCTTGCAATTTCTAAAGCGCTTTTCAAATAATCGAGACTATCCCCCCACATCTTTTTTGTCTCCCAAAATCCGCTAAGGTAATTAGTATTTACTACGTATATATCATAATTCTCTTCATTTTCACGCAACAGATTAAGGAATTCAATAAGATGTCCATGTTCTTTTTCCAACCGATATAAATTGCTCTGGACTTTTTCATCGCTACTTGAATATTTTTTAACAAATTTATCCCAATATGAAATAAAGGCCTTTTCAATTTCTATTGCAGAGATATTCTTATTGTTATTAAGCAATTCTTTCCCATAACGATGCACGATTGGCAGGAACCTCCATTTGCCGTCATCATCAAAACTGATTAACGAAGATGCTTGTATTTCCTCTAACAGATATTGTATTGAGTTACATTTTTTCTTAGGAAATAATTTTCTATAACAATCTTCAACCAATGCCACCTCAAAACCATTCGCGAATAACGATACTGCGCGAAATAACATTCGAGCTGATGGAGACAATTTTTCATATGACCAGTAAAGGCACTCCTCTATGCTCAAATGCCTTTTCGGACCAAGTTGCTTTTCGCGGTCTCCTTTTCTTACCGCGATAAGTTCTAAAGATTTCTTTAACGATTCCGCAACCTGCTGACATGTATAGGAATTCATTCTGCTTGCCACTAACTCAATAGCAAGCGGTATGCCGTCTGTAATTTCAAGTATGCTTTTCACATGCTCCTCGTCAACATCGGGCACTTTCCATTTATCCTTCCCCGTCAAACGCCTTACGCGTAATTCAAATAATTGATATGAATCTGAAGTGTTCAAATCAAAAGGTTTTAGTTCTAACGCTTTGCCAATATCAATTCCGACTAAAAGCGTTGAGGTTAATAGTATTGTTAGACGTTCTATATCAGTTAATTCTTTTATCACATTGAATCCATTTTTATCGATGCTTTCGTAATTATCAATAAGCAGGAGAACAGGAGTTTTTTCACATTCTGCCTTGATGGCCGCTTTCAGCTCTGCCAGATTTTTAGGTGCATCCCCCTGCAATTTCATGGATTGCGCTATTTGCCCTATAATCTGGAGTTCGCTCGATTTGTCATTAAGTTTATCCATGGCGATAAAGAATACATCGTACTCATCCTCAATATCTTTGCACGCTTTTATAGCGACAACAGTTTTGCCGACACCCCCAATACCACTTATAGTCAGGAGTTTATTTTTTTCAATATTGACCTTTATATCATTAATAAATTCATCGCGGCCTATGAAATCTTTATTGTCGTACATGGAAGGAGGGTTAAAAATCCTGCCACCCTTTGGTTCAGGGCCAAGTTCTCTTCCACCCCATTGAAGCTCGAAGATTTCAACTGGATGTTTTATCCCCTTAAGTTTCCTTTCATTCCAGTTATGAAATTTATAAATACTAAATTCGCCGGATATTTCCATTACAGCGCGTGACAATAATATCTGATTTCCAGCCGCAATCGACTCAACCCTTGCCGCAGTGTTCACATCGTGTCCCTCGTAATCTTTGACTTTACCATTACTATCTATTACAGGATAGACAGTCCCCGTGTGTAAACCTATTCTCACCTTAAGGGGATTGTTTTCGTCTGCCGGATTTGGTAGTATTTTTGAGCTTTCAAGTCTTTCAATAATGCACGCTGATGTTTCTATGGCATCCTGTGGCCGCTCAAACACGGCCATGAAACTGTCGCCAATGGTTTTAACCTCATAACCGTCGTGTGACGCCAAACATTGTCTGATAATATCATCGTGAGGTTTCCTTACATTTTCCATATAGGCAGCGTCATGGCCGGATTCGTTTCGCAGCGCATTCGCCATTGCGGTGCTTCCGACTATGTCTGTAAACATTATGGTTAAAGTTGTACTTTTTGGTAATTCTTCTTTATTAGCCATTTGTTAGTTCCTCTGAATATAATACTACTAAATGCCTTATATTAACAAAATAATCAGGGCAAATGTATTAGGAAAATATAGTAGAAATTTCATGTTCTGGATTCCCGCTTTCGCGGGAATGACAGACAAGACAGGACAAGCGAGCACAAAATATGTCATTCCTGCGAAAGCAGGAATCCAGAGAACCGTTCAGACTACCGCCGACAGTATTCTTGCCACCTGTTCTACGTCTTTGTCACCCCTGCCGGAGAGGTTTATTATGACAATCGCTGATTTTGGCAATCCCGGTACTATTTTTATTGCCTCCGCTACCGCGTGCGATGACTCAAGGGCTGGTATTATGCCCTCTGTGCGTGCGAGGATTTCAAACGCGTTTAGGGCCTCTGTGTCGGTTGCATATGTGTATTGCACTGCATTGGTGTCATGCAGCCACGCGTGTTCAGGGCCTACTGAGGCATAGTCAAGGCCCGCTGATACCGAATGCGTGCCGAGGACATTACCGTCATCGTCTTGCAGCAGATAACTCTTCGTGCCCTGAAGGACCCCTGTGGAGCCTCCAGCAAAACGAGCGGCATGTCTGCTCGTATTGATTCCCTCTCCACCAGCCTCAACGCCGATGTATTTAATATTCCCCGCAGGATTTCCCGAGCTCTTATCTGTTAAAAAGGCATGAAACAAGCCCATCGCGTTACTTCCGCCGCCTACGCAGGCAATCAGATAATCCGGCAGCCGGCCCTCCGCCTTCAGGATTTGCCGCTTCGCCTCCTTCCCTATTATCGATTGAAACTCCCTTACTATTGTTGGATAAGGATGAGGGCCAAAGACCGTGCCCATCACATAATGAGTAGTAGAAACATTGGCCGTCCAATCCCGTAGTGCCTCATTTATCGCGTCTTTCAACGTCTGTGAGCCGAGGTTGACCTCCGTGACCTTCGCACCAAGCAGCTTCATCCTAAATACATTCAGGGACTGCCTTTTCGCATCGACACAACCCATGTAGATTTCACACTCCAAGCCAAACAGCGCGGCTGCCGTGGCTGTGGCAACACCGTGCTGCCCTGCGCCCGTCTCGGCGATTAGCCTTTTTTTGCCCATCTTCTTTGCCATCAGTGCCTGCCCTACGGCGTTATTAATCTTATGCGCGCCGGTGTGCGCGAGGTCCTCCCGTTTCAGATAAACACGGGCGCCGGAGAGTTGAGCGGTTAATTTTTCAGCGAAATAAAGCGGGGTCGGACGCCCTATGTAATCGGCATTAAGCTGCCGCAACTTCGCCTGAAACCCACTGTCGGTTTTAAGTGCTCTAAAGGCATCGTCCAGCTCCTCAAGCGCGGGAATTAGTGTCTCCGGCACATACCGGCCGCCATAACCTCCAAAATACCCCTTCTTCACGAGCATCCCTTTCTGAATATACCCTCTAACTGCTTAAAACTGTTTTCCATTACGTTTCTGAATTCTTCTCTGCTTTTTTTCGACGTGTTGAGAAAGTCCTTTAGGGCCTTTTCAGCGTCATCGTGGATTATTTTTTCATTTTTGGATATCTCTGCGAGGACTTTTTCGCTTAGTTCCTGTATTTCATATATGTTTTCCAGTGTCGCATTAAAAGAAGACTTTATGAAATCGATAAAATTAGCTATGTCCACCTGGAATTCTTTTCCCTTTTCCATTAGATGCCTCCTCTGTGGCGATTGCAGTATCTGCCCCGATCCATCTGTTTATGATACCCGTAATCTGGTAAAAAGTCAACATGTTACGTGCCCCCTCAGCAATTCTCAATGAACGATCTGAGAGCGTGAGTTTGGTGTAATATTTGTCATGGGAAGCAGGCATAGGATCAATTTTGCAAAAAATTGGCTTAAATATTACTTTAGGCTGACTGAAATATGTTT
>JADFXO010000074.1 GCA_015233485.1 Nitrospirota bacterium | reverse complement strand
GGCGGAACTACCGGCGCATTTGCACCTATTCAGATAGGGACATCTACAAATTGGTCATCAGTATCCTCAGGTTATACTCACACGGCAGGGATAAAAAATGACGGCACTCTTTGGACTTGGGGTTATAATGTGGTGGGTCAATTAGGAAACGGTACAAATACCGATAGTTTGATACCTGTTCAGATAGGGACATCTACATGGTCAAGCGTATCCGCAAGTGCCTTGCACACGGTAGGGATAAAAAGAGACGGCACTCTTTGGGCTTGGGGTTATAATAGCAACGGTCAATTAGGAGACGGCACGACTACCAATAGGAACTTACCTGTTCAGATAGGGACGTCTACGTGGTCAAGCGTATCCGCAGGCAATGGCTACACAATGGGGGTAAAAAGTGACGGCACTCTTTGGGCTTGGGGTGGTAATAGCAGTGGTCGGTTAGGAGACGGCACAACTACCGATGAGAACTCCCCTGTTCAGATAGGGACGTCTAATTGGATAATATCGCCTCCATCATCTTCCTATACCCTAAGCGTAACGAAAACCGGCACGGGTACAGGCACCGTAACACCGTCAAGCGGAACTCTCATCTGGAGCGGCAGCACCGGCACTGCCGTCTACACATCCGGCACATCGGTAGTGCTAACAGCAACCGCGGCTTCCGGTTCTATTTTTTCAAGCTGGTCAGGCTGTGATGCGACAAGTGGTCAGTATTGTGCCATTGCGATGTCGTCGAATAAGTCTGTAACGGCAACATTTACATCGTCTGGAGGGTCATCGGACTATAACGCTGCCTCTGCGGAGATTACCACAATCTATAATCAATATGCTTCATTCTTTGGCACTAAATCTGGAAGCATAGTTACGGGAACATCCGGCTCAGCCACATACTATGTCCAATGGTTTACCAATGGTGCTGCGCTTGTAGCATGGACAGATGGAACTATGTACACTTTCTATAATAATACATGGTACGCTTTAGGGGTAAACTGGAAATAGGTAAGGGTAATAAATCCTGACTATAGTTGGAGTGATTGGCAAGTGGCGGCTTAATGGCCGCCATTTGCTTTAATATCTACGTGGGGAAAACGGTTTGCAATGGCAGGTTTGGGAAACTGCCGTCACCCCCACAAGCGCATAGACAAAACCGTAAGTTTAATAAGGTCATAGATGTCAACAAAATATCCAAGCGCGGCAACTATCACTGGAACCGAAAAAATATCCCAACTAAAACTGACTCTCTCAGGCTCGTTCATCGGTTAATTATACACAAAGTTTGCGTCACAGATAAGGAAAGTTACGGAGCGTTTTGGGGCGGAAGATGTGACATTCGTTGGTGATCGGGGGATGATAAAGAGTAAGCCAATTGAGGATTTACAAGCGGAAGGGTTTCATTGTCAAGGGCAGCAGGCAGCTAAAGGCCGCGCAGACAATTAGAAACAGGACGGGCAATTAAAAAAAAATAAATAAGAGCAGGCCGTAAGCCGAGTTCTGTGTTGCGCGGCCATTCATCTGAGACAGAGATCACTCACTGCCTTTTGCGGTTGGTACCCGTCTCGCCTCCTTGTGCTGAACACAAGGTATCGGGCGGGCAACCCGAAAAGCGAGCCCTATTCAACCTTTCTCCGGACGGGGTTTACCTGCCTTCCGCGTTGCCGCGGGAGGCGGTGAGCTCTTACCTCACCGTTTCACCCTTACCGCACACACAGGCATCTCTGCCGTTGAGCGGCGGTTTGATTTCTGTTGCACTTTCCCTGGGGTTGCCCCCGGCTGCCGTTAGCAGCCGTCCTGCCCATGCGGAGCTCGGACTTTCCTCCCCGAAGGCGGCTCTTTTCGCCGCCGCGGAGCGGCCGCATGGCCTGCTCTTACACCCATAAATCCTTACTATATTATATTATTCACACACCCCTCTGCACACGGCGGGCACGGCCCACTACGCGGCTCACAGGGCATTGCTCAGTATCTTTTTTGAGTTGCCGTTGGCATCAGAAATTTCAAACTCTCGACGAACTGGCCATAATTGTGTCTCATCGAGTCAAAGGTTATTGTCAATGTTTTCTTATAACTGTCAACCATCATTGAGTTGATGCTAAGGAAATTATTATGAAATTCTTCTCTTATTTTCATCAGGGCAGCCATGTTGTCAATGAACAATGTAAACGTGCAGGCGCCGGTATTGCTAAAAACAGGGGGGGCAATCTCGGCAACTACCATAGCTTCCTCCTGTTTTGCTTCAACGACGATCGGGGCAGCGGCGATGGTTTCGGATGCTGTCTCTGGCACTTGCTGGCCGACGGCGGCAGCGGCCCTCGTCTTTGTCGGCACGGCAAGATTTAAGGCGCTCAATTTATCCATTATCTGATTTTTATTGGCCATTTATTATCTCCTCTGTCAGGGAATTATAGTCCTCTGCGCCAGTACCCCTGTTATTATAATCGAATATGCTCTTTTGGGCTATTTGAGCGCGCACTATGTCTATACTCAGACGAATATAGGTGTTAAATAATTTATCGGGAAAACTTTGCTTCAGCGTCTCGTAAATCTGTGAGGAGAGGGACGTCCTTCGGTCATACCTGCAGGCAAGTACGCCAAGTATCTCCAGCCGGGGGTTTATCTCCCTTTTGAAGCGTTCTATTTCCTCAAGGAGCTGCTTTAACCCCAGCAGCGAAAAATAGCCGACGTCCACCGGAATAATTATCTCATTAGACGCCTTCAGGGCATTTTTTGTAAAAACATTCACGCTTGGCGGACAATCTATTATTATATATTCGTATTCGTTTGCCAAAGGCGCTATGGAATTATTAAGCGTGTCGAAATTCTTGCCTTTAAGCAGGGCGTCTTCGATGTCTTTCAGGGAATTGTTCGATGGGATTATCTCTGCGGCGCCCGCTATGGCGATAAAATCACGCGGGTTTTGCGGGTTGCAGAGAAGGTCTTTTACTGTCCTTATGTCGTGTTCGATGATTAAACCCAATGAGGCGGAGGCATTTCCCTGTGAATCGATGTCAATAAGGAGGGTCCGCATGCCCTTCTTGTTTAACCCCGCGGCCAGATTAACAGCGGTGGTGGTCTTGCCCACACCGCCTTTTTGATTGGTTATTGCTATTATCTTTGCCGTTTTCATTAGATAATCTCATGCTGATGATACTATTTTGCTGTACACAAAATCAATAATTATTTTTATCTTACAATTATCGGAAGAGGATAAATCCCCATGCCCCGGACTGCCCGCGGCGATTTATTTTGATGATAGATTCGGGTGTGGTTGATTTTTATAGTCAGGTTATGTTAAAAAATATATAACTTGACGAATAAGTACGGAAAATATGCAAACAGGAGGGTGTTGGGGTATAGATGAACTACTACGAAAACATAGTGATACTTGATGCGGCGTTGGAGGACACGGGCATAGACGCGGCCGAAAAACGTATAACAGACCTGATAGAGAAGATGCAGGGCGAGGTGCTGAAGCACGAAAGATGGGGCAGGAGAAAGCTGTCTTATGAAATAAATAAGCACGAAAAGGGCTACTACCTGTTTTTTGTCTTTAAATCGCCTCCAGCGGCGATAAAACCGCTTGAGGAGTTGTACAAGGTATTTGACCCGGTGTTTAAGTTTATGATAATCAAGTTGAGGAAAAAAGAGATTATAGCGCTGCAGAGTTCCCTGCAGGCGATTGAGGCAAAGGCCGCCGAGCAGTCCGCGCCTGATGTTGTCCCGGATGATGCCAAAGATACTGTGGAAGAGGCAGCCGCCGCTTCAGGCCCCGTAGAGCCGGTAGAGTAGGCACAGGGTAATAAGAGGAGTAATAATATGTATAACAAAGTTATTTTTATGGGCAACCTGACACGAGACCCCGAGTTGAGATACTCGCCGCAGGGTACAGCCATTGCGAATTTCGCCATTGCGATAAACTCAAAGACCAAACAAGGGGACGAGTGGAAGGACGAGGTGTTGTTTATGGACATATCCGTATTCGGAAAACAGGCGGAAAACTGTGGAGAGTATTTGAGCAAGGGCAACGGTGTGTTGGTGGAAGGAAGGCTCAGGGAAAGAAAATGGGAAACAGAGGGGCAAAAGAAGAGTAAATTCGAGGTCATTGCCCAGACGGTGAAATTTCTTCCAAAACGAGGCGAAGCGGCAGCGAAGGGCGGGCGCGGCGGGGAATTCACACCCCCTGACGAGGTATCCGACCTGGAGCCATTTTAATAAACTAATTTTCGGGAGCGTATTTAAATGGTACAAAAGAGCAAAGGTTCAGAGCACGTAAAGTACAAGAGATTTATGAGAAAGAAGTTCTGCAGGTTCTGTGCGGAGAAGACCCCGTTTATAGACTACAAAGACACAAGAACTCTAAAATCGTATATAACGGAAAGGGGCAAACAGCTGCCGTCCAGGATGACCGGTACATGCGCACGGCATCAAAGGGAACTGACCGAGGCTGTTAAGAGGGCAAGAAATATAGCGCTTTTATCGTTTATGGAAAAATAACCATGCGGGTTCCGAAGACATGGATACATTTTATTTCGGGCAAGATACTCGATGATCTGGTAAAGGGCGGCCTTATTGAGAGCAGCGTATCTCGCGAAGAGCTGCTCAAAGAGACCGAACAGGTAATACTCTACGAGATGATGGCTGAGGACAGGCTCAATGATGAGGTGCGCGAAATATTAAGGTCATACGAGGGTGAAATCGAAAAGAAGCGCCTTGATTACAAATCGCTCTTTGATATGACGAAGCATAGACTTGTCAAGGAAAAAAATATCGTTATATGATGCTCTCCGACGATAAGATTAGCCATTTATCCCACCTCCTGCTAAGAGCGCTTAAGGAAAAGAATTTAATAACCACGAGGGCGGATGACTCCGTAATTCGCAAAGAGATAAAGAAATCCATAGCCGCAGAGATAAAAACAGGGGAAGAGATTGACGCCGCCGTGAGGAAGAAACTATCGTCTTTCAGCAAGAAACTCACAGAGGGCAGTTCGGAGTGGGAGATATTGTATAGGAAATTCTATGCCGAAGAGAGTTCAAAAAAGGGCAGATAACCCAAGGGCGAGCAGCGGGTTTGACTGCGCTTATGCAGACGGCGAAGTAGCCTGCGTAAGTGAGGCGTTCGTCAAAAGAGAAAAACAGAAGGCGCGCCTGTTGCGTAAGACGCCTTGGTGGAAGGCCAAATGCTCAGTCGGCACGTGTTACTACTGCAACAGCAGCGTCCCGCCGTCGGAGCTGACCATGGACCATATAATCCCTGTTTCAAGAGGCGGCATGTCGATTAAATCCAACGTAGCGGTGGCCTGCAAGGGCTGTAACGACAGAAAGAAACACACACTCCCATTCAGATGGACAGAGTACATGGAAGGGTTAGGCCAGCCGTCCGGCGTTTAGTAGCAGTTGCACGAAGTTGATGACATTGACATAATGAGTAATTCTGATGTCGGGTTTAAATGCTACATAAACCAGAGCGTGATCACCCATGGGGAAAGTGTACACATGGTAACTATTATAGTGTATCCATTTCAAAGCCATAGGCTTTAGAGTCGCCACGTGTAGCGTGAAAATACGGGGGATCACAGTAAAACAATGTCCCGTTACTATCGTAAAGTTCTATTATGTCCGTTGCCGGCCTGTTTTCAATCTGCACCCTTATAAGACGCTGCGCTATCTCGTTAAGGGCATCAAACCCGCCTAACCACCGCGACACTACGCCGGACATTCCAGCGCGGCTGGTGTCTTTACAGTTTGCCCATCTGCCAAGTGAGGCTGTTTGTGCAAGTCCCGTTCTGGTTTGTCTGGCCCTTATATAAAAACGGCGGGCCCGCTCAACATCGCCTAAACCCTTCATGTCTCCATATATAGCCTGATGATATTCCTCACGGGAAAACGGAGTTAGTGAGATAGCTCGTATTATCTCATCCCCGCGGTCTCTAAGAACACGGAAAAAATTAACAACATCACCATCTATATCGTTATAAGTTTCAACTGGGGATGAACTACGGTTTAGCAACACAGCCGCCGAACCGGAAAAAGGCTCGCAATAATGGTGACATTCAGGCAGAAGGGGAAGCAACCAATCGAGATGACTAAATTTTCCCCTATACCAGCCAAAGACGATGAGCCGTCTCCGTCCGCGTAAGTACACAACATTGGAAGATTCCGGCAACGGTTTCCCGTCTAAATAAATTGGTGACGCTGTACGTTTCATGTGTTTTGCCTGTGGCTTCGCAGCGCTACAAGTATGGGGAACCGGAAGCAGCAAAGAAAACTTACTTCGAAACAACAAGCTACCATACGATTAACTATAATCTATCTTGATTAACAATATTAAGTTCTGTCCCTCAGGGTAAATTTGTTCTACATCATAAGTAAGCGGTAGTTGCTTAGTTTGTTGTCATCCTTGTCTCTTTCTGTCATTCCGGCTTGTCCGGAATCGTCCCTTAAATGGTTGTTTAATGATGATTTTTCCTATTCTGAGATATGAAGGACAGATTCCGGACAAGCCGGAATGACGGACTAAGGAAAGGCAGTGCAGAAATCATTGCAACTTCCAATGAAAACTTGTTTTATCCGCCAGAACAAATTTACTGTGTTCTGTCCCTCAGCACTTCTGTAAATTACTAAAGAAAACGGCGGAAACAGAGATAGTGTTTCCGCCGCGATAAAATCAAATTATCTTATCTCTCTACTAACATTGCAAAGCCCATACCACCGCCGATGCACATGGTGATTATGGCGTTCTTATGGCCCTTGCGTTTCATCTGATTCATGCAGGTTACGAGCTGTCTGGAGCCCGTGCAGCCGATAGGGTGGCCGAGCGATATGCCGCTGCCCAGTTCGTTAGGCTTATCGTTTGAAAGCCCTAATTCCCTCACGCAGGCGATGGCCTGTGAGGCAAAGGCCTCGTTGAGTTCCCAGCAATCTATGTCTTTGGCCGTCATCTTGTTGTCCTTCAGGAGTTTTCTAACGGCAGGTATCGGACCTAACCCCATATAGGCAGGGTCAACGCCGCCGGTGGCAACGCCCTTTATCTTTACGAATGGCTCAAGGCCGTATTCCTTTGCCTTTTCCGCGGTCATCAGAAGAACCGAGGCGGCGCCGTCGTTTATTCCCGAGGCGTTTCCAGCGGTCACTGAGCCGTCTTTCTTGAAGGCCGGTTTCATCTTTGCGAGCTTCTCCATGCTTGTGTCCATAGGTCTTTCGTCTGTGTCGACTATGGTGTCTCCCTTGCGGCCTTTGATTACCACGGGGATTATCTCCTGCGCGAATGTGCCGTCCTTTATGGCCGCCCGGGCCCTTGAATGGCTAAGAAGGCTCAGCTCATCTTGTTCCTGCCTGCTTATGCCGTATAAATCCACAATGTTCTCTGCCGTTATCCCCATGTGATAGCCGTAAAATATCTCATACAGGCCGTCAAATACCATGAGATCGTGTATCTCGCCTATACCGGTCAGGGCCATGCGATAACCCCATCTGGCCTGCAGCAGGGCAAAGGGGATATTACTCATGCTCTCCATTCCACCCGCGATAACTACATCCGCCTGCCCGCTCATTATTGAGGCGGCGCCGAGGGCCACGGACTTCAACCCCGACGAGCATACCTTGTTTATCGTGTAGGCGGGGGTTTCTTTTGGAACTCCAGCCCTGATCATTGCCTGCCTTCCGGGATTCTGGCCTTGTCCTGCCTGGACTACGTTGCCCATAATCACTTCATCTACGGCGATTGGCCTAAGGGAATCGGCGTAGTCGTGATATTTCTTTTCAAGGTCAGTCATACCCTTGTCTTTCATCTTATCCGGAGCAAAGTCCTTTGCTGAGTCACTCTCAACGGGCCTCAGGCCCACTTTCTTCAAGGTCTCCTTAATCACAAGCGCGCCAAGGTCGATTGCCGTAACGTCTTTCAACGTACCGCCAAATGCCCCCACCGGCGTCCTAACTCCGCTTACCACAACAACTTCTCTCATACCTTCTCCTCCTTACATTTAATAACGGCATATTTTCATGCCGCAAATCTCAAAACCTCAGGCCCCGGCTATTTGCGGCTACTCCACCCAAAAGCCAGAGAGTTGTATCCCTAAGTGTTATAATATCTATCACGCCGTCTTATGTCAAGTGCGTTTTCTCAACCAAATCTCCAATATATGAAGTAATTGAATGCCAACAAATTCTCGTCTTTTAAAATATGCCCTTCTATGAGGTCTTTAAACATAACGCCGGTTAGATAAAT
Organism: Nitrospirota bacterium; assembly: GCA_015233485.1. Classification (GTDB taxonomy): domain Bacteria; phylum Nitrospirota; class Thermodesulfovibrionia; order Thermodesulfovibrionales; family Magnetobacteriaceae; genus Magnetominusculus. The sequence continues at coordinate 4,899 of JADFXO010000074.1, read as the reverse complement.
TTATATAAATGCGGCATTGTCGTGCCTTCTTATCATATTCCCTTCAGGGATTTGTACAGATAGTCGATTTCAGCTCTTATATCAACAGGGTGGTTGCCGACGAAAAAGCCGCGGTCATGGGCCATGCCCGCTTGTGTTGAGCTTAGCACCTCGTAGTCGAAATACTTAATCACGTCTTGTCTGAGAATATTGCCGCCGGTTATGATTCTATATTCGATGTTCGATTTTTTCAGGACGCTAAGGACTGCGTTTCTGTCTGTCTCTGAGGCCGGATTTACTATCATCGTAAAACAAAACCATGAGCTTTGCCCTGTTTCCCGCTGAATGATAAAGCGTTTGTCGTGTTTAAATATGTTTACGAAATGGGCGGCATTGCCACGCCTTACCTTAAGAAATGCGTCGAGTTTTTTGAGCTGAACCTTGCCGACCGCCCCCTGTATTTCCATTGGGCGGACATTGTAGCCCGGCAAAATAAACCGGTAGGCCTCATAAAAATCGCTGTCTTTCTTTTCAAAGATTGGACTACCCTCAGGCTGGCCGCGGCACCAGCCGTGATTGCGAAGTGACCTGCACAGACAGTCGATTTCAAAGTCGTCCGTGAGGATAAGTCCCCCCTCCATCGTCGATATGTGGTGAGAGAAAAATGTGCTGAATGTCCCGACGAGGCCAAACGTACCAGTGTAACGGCCATTATACATTGCCCCCATTGATTCGCAGTTGTCCTCAAAGAGGATAAGGTTATATTTTTGGCATATCTCCATGATCTTATCGAAGCGGCATGGATTGCCAAGGATGTTGACCGCTACAATCATTCTTGTCTTAGGCGTTATCGCCCTTTCAAGCTGTTCCACATCAATGTTGAGGGTATTAATGTCGATATCGACAAACCTGAGTTTCAGTCCGTACTGATGGAGCGGATAAAACGTGGTTGCCCATGAAATACACGGCACTATTACCTCATCGCCGGGCATCAACGGCAATTCCTTCCGGTAAAACAACGCGGCAACGGCCACAAGATTTGCCGACGAGCCGGAGTTTACCATGACGGCGTGCTTTCGTCCGAAAAACGCGGCGAACTCTGTCTCAAACTCCATGACGTGCCTTCCCATCGTAAACATGTCGCTTTCTACGACTGCGGAGATTGCGTCTTTTTCCTGCCGGCCAAAGGTGGAAGACGTCAGGGGAAGCCTAAGCGCGGCCTGCCCATCAGACATTGGCAAATTGGTTCGGTTTTAATATTTTGTATCCCTTCAGCAATTCCACAATCCCGTCATCAAGCGAGTGTGCCGGTTTAAAGCCAATGGATTCAATCTTATCGTTGCTTACGACATAGTCCCGTTTGTCGGGGTCCTCTCCTACCGGGGCGGAGTGGATATAGAGTTCAGGTACGTATTCTTTTATCTTTTCACAGAGCTGCCTCTTTGTTATATTCGCACTGCTGAGTCCCACGTTGAATGGCTCTCCGGCCATTTTATCGTAGTTACCCATCGCAAACATAAACGCGCGTGTAACGTCTCTTACGTGGATGTAATTTCTGCGAAAATGCTCCTCAAAAAGCACGATGAACCTGTCTTTATACGCCCTGTAGGTGAAATCGTTTACGAGCAGGTCCATTCTCATTCTTGGGCTCATGCCGAAAACCGTTGCAAGGCGCAGCGTGACGGCGTTTCCCTTGTCAAGCAGGGCATTTTCGAGTATGACCTTGACCCTTCCGTATTCGGAGATTGGCCTAAGCGGGGATTGCTCTGTGCAGAATTTGTCCTTTTCCCCAATGCCATAGCCGCTGTTTGTCGTTGGAAATATTACCTTTTGCGAGGGAGAGAGCCTGTCTATCATGTCCATCATCGCGTCGTGGTTTACGAGATTTGTCAGAGACGGGTTCATCTTACACGCGGGCGCCCCTACAATGGCGGCCAATGGTATAATAACGTCAAAGCGAGGAACAAGGGAAGAAATCAGCCCTGAGTTGCATATATCCCCTTTTATAAAATCGAAACCCTCATAGGCACAGCAATCAAGCAGAGCAACCTGCCCGAACATAAGCGAGTCAAGCACTGTTACTTCATGCCCTGCCCTTAACAGCTCCGGCACAAGGACAGAGCCAAGATACCCCGCTCCACCCGTAACCAATATCTTTTCATTTCCCATCGCAACCCCTTCCGCCATCGTAACCCTTTCCGCCGCTGTTAGTGTTAGACTGTCCTCTTTGTAAGCAGCCACTCTTAGTACAATAGACGGTGACTATTATACGTATCCGGCACGCCTATGTCAATACGTCGGCTGCTGAAAAACACATGGGATTTGCCGTGGCGGGGCTGGTCTCTGAGCGTTTGAGCCGCCTCTGTGTTATTGCGCAGTCAAGTCCAAGGCGCTGAAACGCCCCGATGGTTACCGAAGGGACTGCCCAGCCGTAAAACCTCAGTGCCGGAGGGGAATCTCCAGATTCGACCATCAGGGCAACCGCCTCGTCAGCCGCCATGTTAAAAAAAGCGTCGTTTGACGCGTACTCTATCAGTCGCCACAAACTTATTTATTCCCCGGCATTAACAACTAAAACCGGACAGTTAGCCTCCTCGATAAGTTTTTCTGTCGCGCTTCCCTTTAACAGTTTTTTAAATCCGCTTTTCCCGTAACTTCCGACCACAATCATATCCGCTCTTTTTTCATCCGCAGCTTCCATGATCATTTTATATGCCTTGCCTGTCGGGATTAGCGTTTCAGCGTCAACGCCGCCTTCCTTTGACATGTTAGCAGTCATGTCAACATGGTATCGGGCGTACTTTCTTTCATCTTCGGAGTGAATAGAAAATAGTACGATAAGATTACCTTTTAAACGTTTTGCGACCTCAACTGCCTCTTTTGCCGCCGATTCGCTGTGCTTTGAACCATCTATGCCAACGAGAACCGTTTTTCCCTCCAGCGTGGAACCCTTTGGTACCACAAGCACTTTGCACGTAACATGCCCTATAACGTCTGATGCCACCTCTTCTCCAGTAATAATCCTCAGGAGGCCTTTGTATCCCCGCCTTCCTATCACTAACAGGTCTATCTGGTTCTTTTGTACGTGTTCCACGATACCTTCTTTTGGTGCGTCACCATAGGACAAGATAAGCTGGCAATCCAGGTTGAGAGCGGCAGCCCTTTCTTTAACAGAAGATATGTACTGGCTTACGCTTTCTGTATCAACTTCACGCGGTAAATATGTTTCTCTCTCGTAATTCTCATATACAAACCCCATCACAAAGAGAGTGCTCGAACATCTTGAGGCCAATGTTAAGGCGGTACGAATAGCCCCTTCGCTGAATTCGGTACCGTCTGTAAATAAAAGTATATTTCCTGCTTTTGCCATCGGACATGATTGAACTTCACTCATATTGCCTCCTTTTCCTCTCCGGCAGCCCGATAGGAGCTACCGTAAAATTATTAAAGGAACACAAACCGATCCTGTCTTCTTATTATATTAACACATATTACATTTCTCCGCTACAATTTCTTGCCTGCTTCTGTCGTCAGTGTTGTGTGGTAAACCTCAGTCTGGTCATCCTTGAACTTTCTACCGTTATATCTGTTTAAGTCATACCAGACAACAGACTGTGTCATAATTATTTTTTATAAAAAAAGTCAAAACATATAAAACACATAGTTATATGCCTATCACTGTATTGGCATTTCGACCTATGACTTTTTTCTAATACCTAAATGAGGTCAAAGATTTCATATTCTTTAGTCTGTCATTCCTGCGAAAGCAGGAATCCAGTAGTTTTAAGCATGGAACAACATAATAATAAATGGAAGCGCCGATGAATAATGCAACTTATTGAAGAATATCATCACACAGTGGAACGGTGTTCCTGGATTCCTGCTTTCGCAGGAATGACAGACTTACTTATATTACTCATTGTCCACAACTTGGGATAACTTTTCGACAATAATTACCGATAATGCAATACGAATTATTCTGCGCAATTATGACACAGTCTGCAAGCCGGAATGACGACAAGACAAGAAAGGTGGTGACAATTTTTTGTCGCGGAGTGAGATAAAATATATTATTATACGTATGATTTAGAAATGGAATAACGCGGTTAACTCTCAATGTGCTGCTCGTTTAGTTGTGCTGCTCGTATAGTTCTATGACAAACATTGTGCCGTTTTCGATATTTTCGCAGTAGAGCTTCCCGCCCATATTCGTCTCAATTATAGTCTTTGACATGTAAAGCCCAATCCCTGTGCCTTCATTTCCTTTAGTTGTGAAATAGGGTTCAAAGACTTTTCCTATTACATCATCGGGAATTCCACCGCCGTTGTCTTTTATCGAAATTATTACCTTATCTCTTCCTTCATTGTTGCCGATTGTTATTTCTATCAGCCCCTGTATTTCATTGCCGGCTTCTCTTATTGAAGTAATGGCATCTTTAGCGTTATTCAGGATGTTGAGTATCACCTGTTTAAATTCATTGAGGTAACCCTCTGTGGACAGCATTGTATCTTGCCCCGCTTTTATAGAAATATTTATATCAGTTTTCTTAAATATTTGTCCAAACATTGAGAGCAGTTCTTCTATGGCACTTTTTATATTGAATCGTACCCTTTCCTTTGACGGTTTGAAAAAGTTTCTGAAATCATCTATTGTTTTTGACATAAAGTTTAGTTGTTCCATCGTTGTATCGACACTATTTTTTATATACTCCCCGTTAAGTTCACCGTAGTTATAAGCTTCTTTGACATCCTGCACGGTTAAAGCTATGGCGTTTAAAGGCTGCCTCCACTGATGGGCGATTATCCCAATCATTTCGCCCATTGCAGCCATCTTAGATTGTTGGATTAGCAGTTGCTCCTGAGTCCGTCTTTTTTCCATTTCTTCTATTACCATTTCTTCAAGATTCGTATTTAATTGTT
>JADFXO010000073.1 GCA_015233485.1 Nitrospirota bacterium | reverse complement strand
AAGACGTGTTTGAACTCCTTGAAGCCGGTATGGACGTTTACACAACGCTCAACGTTCAGCATGTGGAGAGCCTCAGTGATGTTGTTACACAAATTACCGGCATAGAGATTAGAGAAACTTTGCCTGATTTAGTCATAGAAAGGGCAGATGAGATTGCCCTTGTTGATATCACCCCTGATGAGCTTTTACAAAGGCTTAAGGATGGCAAGGTGTATATGCCTGAGCTGGCAGTTGCGGCAAGTGGGAATTTTTTCAGGAAAGGAAACCTGCTTGCCCTGAGAGAACTTGCCCTTCGCACCACTGCCGGGCGCGTCGATGAGCAGATGCAGAGTTATCGCGAGGGAAAGAGCGTCAAAGAGGTGTGGCCGGCCGCCGAGCGGATTTTGGTAAGTATCAGCTCAAACCCTCGCTCCATACGCCTGATACGGGCGGCAAAGAGAATGGCGTCCGGCCTTAGAGCCGAGTGGATAGCCGTTAATGTGGAAGCGCCGTCAAAGGTAAAACCCACAAAGGCCGATCTCGTAAAACTTGCCGAGCATATTCGTTTAGCCGAAACCCTTGGCGCTGAAACTGTAACGCTTACGGCTCATAAGGCCAGCGAGGAAATCCTGCACTATGCCAGAAGCCGAAACGTTACTAAGATCATTATTGGCAAGCCCGCGCACCCACGTTGGAAAGATATTATCTTCGGCTCCATGCTGGATGAGATAGTGCGTGGAAGCGGCGATATCGATGTGTACGTAATAAGCGGCGATAAGGGGCAGCCGATGCCTGCGCCGGTTATAAAATCAAAAAAACAGAAACTGGCAATGAGAGATATTACACTTAGTGTCATCACAGTTGCGATATGTACCGCCGTAGCCCAATTGATGGATCGTTATGTGGCCCTTGCCGATATTGCTATGGTTTATTTGCTTGGCGTGGTGTTTACGGCGACGCGCGCCGGGAAAATGGCATCTTTCCTGACTGCGTTATTTGGAGTGTTGGCATTTGATTTTTTCTTCGTACCTCCGCGCTACAGCTTTGAAGTAGGCTCTCCGGCTTATCTTGTTACATTTGCCGTAATGTTTTCCATAGCGCTTATTATAAGCAGACTTACGTCAAGGGTTAAGGCACAGGCCGATGTTGCCCGGCAGCGCCAGCAAACAACCGCGTCACTATATAACCTAAGCCGTAAGCTGGTTAACGAACAGGACATTAACCATGTATGCGCACTTGTCATAAATCATGTAACTGAGGTCTTATCATCCAGGGCAGTTGTATTGCTGCCCGAAGAGCCTGAAGAGCCAGAAAAACTGGGAAAGCTGGGAAGATTGGAGCTTAAGGGAACTACGTCTGATAGCTTTGCACTTGATCAAAAGGAATACGGCGTTGCGAAATGGTGTTTTGACCACAAACAACGGGCTGGTTTTTCTACGGATACGCTCTCCGGCGCTAAGGCGATGTACCTGCCCCTCGTTGCTTCAGCTAAGGCCGTAGGGGTAATAGGAGTACTTATTGAGCCTGGGCAGGAGTATTTTGATCAGGGACAAATTCACATATTGGAGAGCTTTGCAAACCAGACGGCCGTGACCTTAGAGCGGATAATACTTTCAAACGAGGCTCAACAGGCCCTCCTGAAGGCTGAAACTGAAACCCTGCGCAATACGCTTCTCAGCTCCATCTCCCATGACCTGCGCACACCCCTTGCGGCCATTACCGGGTCGGCATCCACCCTCCTTGAAAAAGACATGGCCTTCGATTCCAATGAAAAACATGAGCTGCTTCTGACCATATACGAGGAGGCTGAGCATCTTAACCAGATAATCCGAAACATTCTCAACATGACACGCATAGAGGCCGGCGGTATAGCCGTAAAAAAACAGTGGCAGTTCATTGAGGAAATCGTTGGGGGCGCCCTTAACCGCCTTTCGGAAAAAATAGGAGACAAACCTGTGGATGTGGATTTCCCTGAAGACTTGCCGATGCTTTTTTTCGATCCGCTTTTGATTGAGCAGGTGCTGATGAATGTTCTGGATAACGCCATTAAGTACACGCCACACGATACACCCATAGAGCTGTCGGCAGCGCTTAAGGACAGTAACGTTGTTGTGGAAGTCAAAGACAGGGGGCCGGGGGTGGCTGCCGGTGAAGAGGAGCGAATATTTGATAAGTTTGTGCGCAGCTCCTCCAAGGGTGGCGGCATAGGGCTTGGGCTGACTATCTGCCGCGCTGTCATAACTGCCCATGGAGGACAAATAACCGCGCAAAACAGGCAGGGAGGAGGCGCTGTGTTTAGTTTCTCGCTTCCGGTTGAAAATCAACCTGACACCTCGGCTCAACCAATGGGGGTGAGATAGGTTGGAAAACGGTCTGATTCTTCTTGTGGAGGATGAGGCTCAGATGCTCCGCTTCCTGCGGATAACAATTAAGGGCCATGGGTACAGGCTTATAGAGGCCGGTTCTGCAAAGGATGGATTAATGCAGGCCGCAATGCGCAATCCCGATGTTATATTACTCGATTTAGGGCTTCCCGATATGGACGGGATTGATGTAATAAAACAGCTTCGCGGCTGGAACGACGCCTCCATTATAGTCATTTCGGCAAGGGAGCAGGAGGAGGACAAGATAAGGGCGCTGGACGCGGGGGCTGACGATTATCTTACAAAACCATTCAGTACCGGTGAATTGCTTGCCCGCATACGAGTGGCCTTCAGGCGCAAGACACCACTGCAACAGGGTGGGCATATCTTTGCCGTTGATGATATGAAGGTTAACCTTGTTACGAGGCAGGTATTTATTAAGGATGTTGAAACTCACTTAACCCCAATTGAGTACAGCCTTTTGACGGTGCTAATTAAGAATGCCGGCAAGGTTGTGACTCATTCTCAACTACTCAAAGAGGTCTGGGGGGCAAATTACGCAAACCAACCGCAATACCTGAGGGTTTACATGGCGCAGCTGCGCCGCAAGCTCGAATCTAATCCTGCGCGCCCAAAGTTTTTAGTAAATGAACCGGCAGTCGGTTACAGACTTAAACTGCAATAGGGACAAATTAACCCGACAGCCGGTTATCAATCCTTCTTTGAAGATTACGTCAACAAGCACCCCGCCGCCCCCGTTACATGGAATAGCCGCTCTCACCATGCTGGGTGTTGTCAAGCCCCTCGACTTCGTCTTCATTGCTGACCCTTATTGGCGTAAACATGCTGATAATCTTAAAAATAGCTATGGTCATGGCAAATGAGAAAACTGCCACGATTAAGACTGCGCCCAACTGAACGAACAACTGTTTGGCGTTGCCGTAAAACAGGCCGTTTGAGCCTTGTGCGTTGATGGCCTTGCAGGCAAATAGTCCGACACATATTGTGCCGATAGCCCCGCCTACCCCATGGACGCCGAAGGCGTCGAGGGAATCATCGTATCCAAGGCGTGGTTTTAAATTCAGCGCTAAATAACACACCACTCCGGCAATTGAACCAATGGCAAATGCGCCCATAGGCGTGACAAATCCTGCGGCAGGGGTTACCGTGGCCAGACCGGCTATGGAGGCCGTGGCGGCGCCGAACATTGTCGGCTTGCCGTGGAACATCCACTCAAGGGCAATCCAGACACACACCGCCGACACAGCGGCCGTATGAGAGGTAACAAACGCCAGCGTGCTTAATTGCCCCGAAGACAGGGCGCTGCCGCCGTTAAACCCAAACCACCCAAACCACAAAATCCCCGTGCCAATGACCGTCAACGGCAGGTTGTGCGGGGACATCAGGTCATGAGGAAAGCCCTTCCTCTTTCCCAAATACAGAGCCGCCGCAAGGGCCGAAAACCCTGATGTAACATGCACTACAATCCCGCCGGCAAAGTCCATGACGCCTATCTGAGACATCCACCCGCCCTTTCCCCATACCCAGTGGGCAACGGGGGTATAGACAACGGCAGCCCAGATAAAAGTAAACGCAATAAAGGCAGAAAACCTCATCCTCTCGGCAAATGCCCCGCTGATGAGGGCCGGCGTAATGGCGGCAAACATCGCCTGATAGATCATAAAGGCCAGGTGCGGCACCGTAGGGGCATAGTCTGGATTAGGCTCAAGAGTGACAGAGCTAAGCCCCGCCCAGTCCAGCCCGCCGATGATACCGTGAAAATCCGGCCCGAAGGCAAGGCTGTAGCCGAAGAGAATCCACTGAAGACTTACTAAGGCGATAGCCGCAAAGCTCTGCATTATCATGGAGAGAACGTTTTTGCGTCTGACCATGCCGCCATAAAACATCGCCAGCGCCGGCGTCATGAGCATTACCATAGCCGCGCTGACCAGCATCCACGCGGTGTCTCCCTTATCGACAGCCGAAGGTGTGTCAGGGAAAGCCGGTGCGGCGATTAACATAAAAAGCAGCGTAAAAAGATATTTTTTCAAAATGACCTCCTAAAAATTTTACAGCGCATTCACAGCACCATGCCTGAACAGTGCCTATTGCACATTAGGCACGTACAGTAACATTTATTAAATTAATTTTTCAAACTGCACTAAGGAGGCGGGCAGTAAAAGTAGTTAAACTGCTGAAGTATTTGGATGGGCAGTTAAACAGATATGATGCAAGGCAACGTATGATATGGGCGTATTTAGCAAGAAAAGATAAACTGATGGGATTTTCATAAGCGATGAACGTATAAGGGGAACATGTAAGGCGGCAATACAATCTGCCGGGCGAAGGCGCCGGCTCGTCGCAGGCGATTTAAATGGAGGTGCTCCGGCGTGCAGGCTTGTAACGGATTCGAAGCCAGGGCATTGCAGAGCCAAGGTGCAGAGGGTGTGATTTTTATAAGAAAGCCAAAGGCGGGGTCATTTGAGATAACCCCTTAAACCGCCCCATTGACGAAACCGCCCCGTTGACGGCTAACTACCGACTATCACGGTGCACTGCCTTGTGTATGTGCCAAAAAAACTCTGGCTATAGCTGTCAATAGTAAAGACATCTTTTAATCCTCCGTCACGCATGGCGGCCTCAATACTGGCATCTCCTATGGTAACCGCGCCAAAAAAGGAATAAAGACATGCCTGTCCTTCTCTGAACCCTGAAGATGCGCGTCCTTTTGCTACGGGCGTCCTGTGATTCGTCATCCCCCAACCGAACGGCCCGTCCGAAACAAAACCACACCCTGCCGCCGAAAACCCAACAGCCACTATCAACGCCGAAATCACGGCCTTTCTTATCGTCATAAACAAACCTCTCCCTTTCAACCTCATACGCCGGCTTACCGCCAACGCAATCACACCGCCTCGTCTCAACGCCCAACCCGCCTACGCTGCATGGGCCGCGCTATTCTCTGAATACTTTAGTCTTCTTTTGACTTCTTTGCAGACCCTTTTGGCATCATCTTTGAGGCAAGCGCAGGAAGAAGGTAGAGTTCTTTAGAAATTTCAAGGACACTGCCGAGATATTTAACGGTCTCATCGGAGAGTTCCGCACCTTTTTTCTGCATATCGCTCAGGTATTTCTCCCAACCCGAGTGGTCCCAGCTGCCCTTTGTCTTGTTAATAAAACTTACGGTGTTTTCTGCGATTCCCGTCATCGCGGTGGTTATCCCGCCGGTGGCCGCCGCCGTGCCGTAGTACTTTTTCATAGATTCCAGCAGGGAACCAAGATACGACTGCATATCTGCGTCTACGTCAAAACCCATCTTACCAATCCCCGACAAAAAATCTGTCCATGCCGTGTGGTCCCATACACCTTTTTGCTGTTCCACGAATTTTGCCGCGAACTCAATAATGTCATCAAACTGTCCCGAAATTTTCTTAGCCATCTTTGCCTCCAAAGTTGAAATGTTTATCTCATTAAACGTGAGATACAAGAGCCACTTCTATAATACAGGGCCGCCGCCTTTTTGTCAAGCCGCCCGCCGCCTCATCACGTTTTGTTGCCCGCGTCTTTGGCAAGAATCAAGCCGAGGCCTGTTATTATGGCTGTAACACCCGCGTCAGGATTTTTAGTGACACCCCATTCTAACACAGTAATAATCCCATAGGCGATACTAAGAATTCCAATTGCCGTTGTCTTCCAGTTTCTCATTAGTATGTCCCCCTGTGGGTCCTCCGGGCCCATCAATGAGACCCGGGGGTATGGCTGATGAGGTTATTTAGGAAGCGGACGGCGTTGTCGCCGCCGTTGGGGCGGAGGTTACAGATGCGGAGCCAACCTCGTGCGGCTGTGCAAACATAGACTCTAACGCGCCGACGATATTTGTAATGCCGCTGACATAGTTTCTCTGTACCCCCGCCCCTCCGAACAGGCTTAGTATCCCGACGCCTAACTGTAAAACTCCCTGGATTGTGATGTTACCCATTTGTGGCCTCCTTATGTGACACGATGTATTTATTTAACCGCCCAAGGCGGTTTAACCAGCCGTTTAGAAATTGAGCATTACTGCCAATGGCGGCTACGGCTATGTAGTAATTTTTTCGAATTGTAAAATATGCGGCAACTCCCTGACTTCGGGATGGGCCGCTTAGTTGCTTAATCATGTGATTAGCTTGTCCAACACCCATATTTACGGCCGTGTCAAACTGAACAAGACACATCGGCCACGCGAGTTTGTCGCACCCCGAAAGGAGCCAATAATCGTGGTAATATATCTCCTTCGCCTCACTGATCCCGAGATGTTTAATATCCAGCCGGGGATACGCCCTCTTGCTGATACCGTAGTTGGTCTCACCTCCGGGGTCACCAGGGTTATTGACATACCCGCCCTCCGCGCCAAGGACAAAAGCTATTGACTTCTCAAAATTATCCATCGCTGCACACCTCCTTAATAGTGTTACTGTCTATATATATGTGCAAAATTCGCATAAATGCCATATAAAGCCAGTAAAGACGCCAGTCTCCTATTCGCATGGGATATTAAAAATCCAATAAAATAAGAAAAACCATACAATATTGTAGAAATGCTACAAATTTGTCGTATGTCTTGCAGGAGATATAACGCATAGCAGGGTGAGTTTAGGTACCAATAGGGGACGCTTCCTATATCAGAGCCCTTGATAAATTAATGCTTGCAAATAATATCACGTTGTTATATCATTAACAGCAGGCAAAGGGCACTGCTGTGTTGGCCGGACGCCGTGCTATTCGGGCGCCGGGCTATTGTTTGGGCGAAAAGCAGCAATGGCGGCTTATGGGTATAAAGCGGGAAGTAAGAAGGACTTTATCATACTTATTGTAAGGTGCGGAGGCAACTCGATATGCAAAAGGTATATATGGATTCATTGAACAAATTGAAAAATGAAATGGAAAAAGCGGGGAATTCCAATTTTATCGCGTATGCGAAGGTCGTAACGCTGGCTGTCATGAACATGAGATATGAGAAAATAGCTTTTAATAAGGATTTAAATGGCCATCCTTATGATTTAGCCAATAATTTAATAGAAGACGCGCTTGCCATGTTTCATGCTATGTATGAGGCCTCTTTTATAGAGTCAGGCAAAACAGCAAAAAAAACTAAAAGCCACGACAAGGAAGAGAAGCATCTCTCGTTGTTCAATGAGATATGGAATAAATACAATTCGGAAGAATTCGAAGGTTATGTTGACCGGTACGTTTATAGAATAAATGTAAATAACCTGGCCGGTTTGATAAAGGACAAGAGCTGCGTCGATTTAGGATGCGGCAATGGGGTGTTTTGTTTCGCCCTGTTGAAATGCGGCGCGAAGTATGCCGCCGGTATAGATTTTGGAGAAGACAGCATTCAGTATGCGAAGGCGGTGGCGAAGGAAAAGAATCTGGATGAGCGGGCACATTTTGTAACCTCATCAGTATATAAAACGCCGTTTGAAGATGATTCATTTGATTTTGCCATTCAAAACGGTGTGTTTCACCACCTCAAAGATTATGAAAAGGCGATAATGGAAACAAGAAGGATACTAAAGCAAGGTGGGTGGTTTTGGTATTATACCGACGGGGAAGGTGGAATAAGTTATGATCTATGGGATACTTCTGTGGAAATATTAAGGGACGTGCCGAGCGATTTTATTGAAGACATTTTAGAATCGATGAATGTGAGCCGAAGTAAAATCGTTCATTTAACAGACGGGCTAAATGCCACATACGCTCACACTTCATGGGATAAGATTACGTCGGTATTGTCAAAATATGGATTTGGCGATTTCAAGAGACTGACCGGTGGTTTCGAGACTGATTTCGATTTGGATAAGATTCAATCTGACCCTTACGGCAAAGAGAAATTCGGAGAGGGAGATTTAAGGATTCTTTGCCGGTTAATGGAAAAATAAATGTGCGCAACGGCAGGATTTAATGAGCTTTGAACAGGAGAGGCGATATAAATGAAAATTGCCATTATTAACCCCTCGCTGAGGCCGGAATCGAAGAGGAGGCAGCTTCCCGTAGGGCTTGCCTATATACTTACGGCCATAAAAAAGGCGGGATTTGATTTCGACTTTATAGATATGGATATAAACTACATTACGATGCCGCAGCTGGAGGAAATATTATCGAAAACCATCTATGACGTGTGTGCCCTTGGATGCATAGTTACCGGGTTTAAGTTCGCGACGCGGATAGCCGGAATCGCAAAGAAAATTAATCCGCGGACTGTAATTATTGCCGGCAACTCCCTCGTTACTTCGATTCCGGAGCTGCTCCTTAATAACACAGCGTTTGACATAGGTGTGATGTCAGAGGGGGATGTCACTATAGTGGAGCTTTTACAAGCCATAGGAAATAAGCGGCCATTGTCAGACGTAAAGGGAATAGTGTATAAGGAAAACGGCAAGGTCGTCTTCACGGCTGAGCGCCCCGCGATTGCCAATTTGGATGAGATTGGTTTTCCCGACTGGCGTATATTCGATCTTGAAAAATACGAAGAGTACTCATATGTAAATGTAAACGTATTAGATGCCGGCAGGAATGCCGAAAATGTGCTGTCATATCCTCTGAATTCCGCAAGGGGCTGCCCGCACAGGTGCGGCTTCTGTTATCACGTCTTTAAAGGAAAAAAATACAGGAAATATTCAAAGCAGGCGATAATGGACGAAATCAAGCGCCTCCATTTTGAGTACGGCTGTAATTTTGTGTCCTTCTGGGATGAGCTGACCTTTGCCAACATTCAAAGCGTCAGGGATATGATAGACGGATTCAGCAAGCTGGATTTTAAGATAGGATGGGAGTGTCCAACCAGAGGCGACCTGTTTAAAAAAGAACATGTTGGCCTGATAAAGGATCTAAAGGCCGTCGGCTGTGATAATATATCATTTTCACTTGAGAATGCCAGCGAGGAAATCCTCACCGCCATGAATAAGAAACTAAACGTGGCGCAGTTCATCGAGCAGGCGAAGGCCTTGTGGGAAGGAGGCTGCGTCCCGCTTACGTCCGTTGTCTTTGGCTACCCGCAAGAGACGCCCGATAGTATTCAAAAAACCATCGAGGTATGCGAAGAATGCAACATATTTCCAAGCGTAGGATTTCTCCTGCCCCTGCCGGCAACCCCGATATACGAGTGGGCGAAGGAGAAAGGCTTTATCACCGACGAGGCGGCATACCTTTCCAGAGTCGGAGACAGGCAGGACTTCCATATCAATTTGACGCAAATGTCAGACGAGCAATACGTAGGCACAGTGACAAGTTCCCTTGAGGCCCTTGCAAAGAAAATGGGATTAGAATTCGATTCGGTTTTTAAGACGGTCAGATATGTGAAGCCAAAAATAATGGTTCGCTGATGTGACAGGTGATGTTTGGGCAATAAGGCGCTGATATTACATACGGTTTCTGACGCTCGCCACTGCGTTGCCAATGATCTCCACAAAGGCCGCCTTTTGTTTTGTACCCGCTCAAGCGTCGAAGTCTTTTTTAGGGAGACTCTTTCAGTGCAATGCCGGTGTCTAAGCAGTTTTTTTTCTGATGAGGGTGTCTTTCGTCTAAAGGACAGCGCCTCACTTGCCGTAGATAACATCATAGATTCCCTCGATAAAAACATCTCGCCCGTATTAAACGCACGGTATGGCCTTAATATGAATTACTTCAGATGTCTTTACTCTTACTACGGTAAATACCAATATATGGGGTATCTTATCCTGTATGAGGCGATAAAAAGAATATCTAAGCAGTTCGATTTGTCGGAGATTGTCCTTTATGACTATAAATTTAATGTGTTTATCGAGACTGATAAATCTTTTTCAGACATCGTCTCTTTGCACAACAATGGTGTTAATACGAAAGTCATCACCTATCAGGGGACAGTGGAATCCGGAAGCGGCATAACGCTCCCGAATGTTCTGAAAAGAATAAGGCGGAGACCCTTATATGTCCTTGAGAAGCTGTTGCGCCAACTTACGGCGGAGCTGCACTACAGGAGATTTTCAAAGGGCAGAAAGACACTCTTATTTTACGGACACTTATATGAGCTGGATTTTTTGATAAACAGCCTCAATGAATACAATATCATATCCTATGACTACAACGGCTATGTGCCTGTTGGATTCAGACCTAAGGAGTACGTTTCTGACGTGAGCGTCGATTATAGCGATTTTACAGACGATATTGAGGGCCGCACGGCGAAAGTTGTCCTGAGCGATTTAAAATACGACTTCAGTACAAATATCAGCAAATACATAAACGCCGTCCTGTTGCTCAGAGATATACAAAAGAAATACCCTGTTTCATTAGGAATATGGGGCAATAGCCCTGTAACCGGAGTTAAGGCGTTTATTATTGAATATTTACGGTCTGAAGGCATTACAATACTTGGGGCGCAGCACGGCTGTCTTTTTGGAGATTCCTATGTGCCGTGGCACTTCGATGCCGACCTATCCAGATGCACTAAATTCATAAGCTACGGCTTTACGGAGGCAGACCTGAGGAGACTATATCCGCTCAAAGGGCAGCACGCGGAGATTGTTCCCCTTGGTAAAACAAAACTCCCTAAGCTAAAAATGTCCGGGAAAAGAATTGACATCCTGTTTCCCATAACAAACAGTTTATCCATACTCGAAGGAGGTATGGACAGAACCCTGCCTCACAAGCTGACAGAGAGACAGGTAGATATTCTTAATTATTTGAACGGCTTGCAGGATTTTAAAACCTATATAAAACCATTTAGGGATTCAAACTATGACAACTGTCCGGTAATTCCGATATTGAAAAAAATGAACAATCTAACGGTTGTTTACGATATGGTGTTGCTGGAGTTTTTTGAGAAATATCATCCGGCGGCCATAATAATGGAGTTGCCCTCTCAACCTCTCTTTGAGGTCTTACACATGGATTCAGAAATATTTCTCATGAATTCAGAGCTGCATCCGTATGAAGGCCAGGCCCTGTATGAGCTGAAAAAGCGCGTTCACTTTGCATACGATACGGGGGAATTAATATCCATGTTTGAACTATATGTCAGCGGCAAGCTCGAAAAAAAGCGTGATCAGACCTTTTCCCATCACTATGTCTGCAAAGAGAACACTAAAGAAAACATCTTTAAGCTAATTCACGGACTGTGTGAAAGCCGGGGATAACGTGCCGCAGACTGCCGCCGATTCGTTTAATAAGAGATATTTCTACAAACTGACGGCTAACTTTGCCGGCCTTCTTATCGGCCTTGTATCCCAGACGATTATACCGAGGAGTCTTGGCCCAAGGGCCTACGGCGATTTCAATTATCTGACGAATTTTTTCAGCCAGCTGATCTCGTTTCTGGAGTTAAACACATCAACGGGATATTTCACGATGCTCTCGAAAAACCCGAAGGACTCCGGATTGGTACGTTTCTATATGTTATTTGGCATATTGGTCTGCGTTGCCGTGTTTTTTCTCGTGGGTGCCTCCCATATAACCTCTCTCCATAAGTATATATGGCCCGGCGAACAAATTGGCTATATTTATTTGGCCGCGCTCTTTGGGCTTTTCACATGGACAACACAGATATTCAGCCAGATGACAGACGCCTATGGTTTGACCGTTGCAGGGGAAAAGGCGAAGATGTTTCAGAGGGTTTTAGGCTTGCCCCTTTTGGTGTTGTTATTTATTGCGGGCAGATTAACATTGTCCAGCTTTTTTTTATATAACTACGCGTTATTTATTTTCTTAATGGCGGCCTTAATATTTATAATGAAAGGGGGCGGGTTTTCACTGTTTAAAAGGACAGAGCTAACCTCAGAACGCGTAAGGCATTATGCCCGGCAATCCTATGCGTACAGCCATCCCCTGTTTGTGAGCGGTTTGGTGGGGATGCTCGTGAATATTTTCGATATGTGGCTTTTGCAGGTCTTTGGCGGAAGTGCAGAGCAGGGGTTTTTCGGACTCTCATCGCAGATAGGCGCCCTGTGTTTCCTGTTTACAGGGGCGATGACGCCGCTTCTGATGAGAGAATTTTCCATCGTCCATGCTGAAAACGACACTGAGCGAATGAAGTGGCTTTTCGAGAAATACATACCGATGATGTTTTCGATTGCCGCGTTTTTTTCGTGTTTTATATCAGTAAACGCGGCTAAAGTTATTCACATATTCGGTGGACAACAATACGGCGCCGCGTTTTGGGCAGTCTCTGCTATGGCCTTTTATCCGATTCATCAGACCTATGGACAGCTAATCGGCTCGGCGTATTATGCGATGGGGAAGACCGCCCTATACAGAAATATCGGAATCTTTGTAAGCGTCGCCGGAGTGCCAGTGTCGTTTTTCCTGATAGCGTCTCCAACGTATTTCGGATTCGGCGCGGGGGCAATGGGATTAGCCGTTAAGATGGTTGCCATTAACGTAATCTCCGTCAACGCGCTGCTTTTTTTTATAGCAAAACCAATAGGAATATCTTTTGTCCACTACTTGAGGCATCAGGCGCTTTGTATCGGTTTTATGGTTGTAACGGCGGCTGTCACGGCACTAATCGTTAACCAGATGGCAAAAGACAGCATTGTCATTGGATTTCTTGTCTCTGGTGTTATCTACACACTTGCCACCGGTGTATTCGCTATGTACGTACCGTCAGTGGCGGGGCTGAAGAAAGAGGATATTCAAAAAATACTTCAAATTCTCAAGCCTAAGGATTAAAGACGGGGGATACCCCTCCCCATTGTCAAGACAAAAAATTAGTCTCTATAAGGTGGATTAATTTATCAGTCTGTCTGTTATTAGTTTTGGTTTCGCCGAAATACACCTCATGTGGTGTCCGGGATCCAAGAGACTC
>JADFXO010000072.1:8398-13488 GCA_015233485.1 Nitrospirota bacterium | reverse complement strand
GACTTTCTGCAGCCCCGACGGTGTGACAATCCATCCCATTACCCTGGTTATTTCACATGTCACCAGCAGCAGGTCAAATGATGTAAAAAACGTTGGATTCAATTCCGAGTATGACTTATAACCTTCAACCGCTTCACAAACTATGTCAAGTTCGCCCTCCTGGGCGTTGTTGGTTCGTACCCTGAGTTTAACGGTATGCCGGCCTTCGCACAGGGGGCTTTCTAATGTCTTATACAGTGAGAAACGTTACCGCGGTAACGGGGGCGTGCCTGTTGATGCGCAAAGCCCTGTTTGATGAGATGGAGGGTTTTGATGTCAAATTCAGGATAGCCTTCAATGACATAGACCTGTGTCTGCGCGTGAGAAAGAAAGGTTATAAGGTCATCTATACGCCATACGCGAAACTCTACCATCACGAGTCGGTAAGCGTGGGAAAACCATACGAGGATACAGACCGCTGTGCCGGTCTTTTCGAGGCAGAGGTCGACTTGTTCAGAGAAAGATGGGATATAGAGAATTATGTCGACCCGTACTTTAATATAAATCTGGACGAAAGCCTGAGATTTAAACATTGACAGTAAAGGGGAACTCATGGACGATTATGACAAGCTGAAGGCGATGCTTCAACACTGGTTGGAGCATAACGACGAACACGCGGATACGTATGCTAAGTGGGCAGAGAAACCGTCAGTTCTGTCTGTTGGCGGACTGCCGGAGTTGTTCAACAATATCTCTGCCGAGACCAAAAAGATAAGCGGGCTTTTCAGGGAGGCCATAAGCATTCTGGCAAAGGATTAAAGACGAAGGGGGATAATCCCCCTCGTATTATCGCACATGTTTTATCTATTTAATTTGGGCTGCCGCCGACAAGACGGGGGATTATCCCCCCGTTGGCGGCTTCTGCACTCCGGCCGTTGCCATGAATGACTGTCAGTCTGGGTGCGGCAATGACAACAAAATGACATATTCCCCCTGTCTGTCATTCCCGTGAGAATTGGAATGACAGACAGGGGCGTATGCAAACAGCCTCGGTATTTTACAATTAACTACTTAATATCTATGGGTATTTTTCAATGCTTTCAAATAATTATCAGGCTAAAAAATATCTCTTGCCTTGACTTCACCCGCTGGCATGGTCTTTGCTTTATAATGAGCATGTTTGGACGAATAGAAAACAGGTTAACAGAGGAACTACAGAGTGCCGGAGGGGCTCAGACGGCCTCCGCGAAGTCTCGAAGCGCTGCAAACGGCAATTTTAAGGCCGTCTTACAGAGTGTCGTTGCCGGTGATAGGAGGAAACAGCCCACATCGACAGTCCCCGCGTCAAATGACCCCGTGATGAGCGCTATGGATACGTATTTATCAGTAGATAAAATAGACGATACGAATTTATTTCCCGAAAGTGGGAATATATTTCCCAGTACCGGATTTAAAACAGATATGTCGGCTATAACCTCAGACAGAAATAGTTCATTAAGCCAAATGTCGGCCGAGGGAAGATTACACGGTACGTCCGGTAGATGGAATTCCAACACAATGGCGTCAAATAAACTGCACCACGGGCGGTCTTACAAACACGCATCGTATAGCGCTGCCTCATCAGGCGCTAACTCCTCATCAGGAGCTGATGCGGTTCAAACTCCTTCCACGGGCGCAAATCTTGACAAATACGAGAGCTATATAAACGAATCGGCATCCAATTATGGATTAGACCCCGCCTTGATAAAGGCTGTGATAGTTGCCGAAAGCGGCGGTAACTCAAACGCGCGCTCAAGGTCAGGCGCCGCGGGACTGATGCAGTTGATGCCCTCAACGGCGGCAGGGCTTGGCGTGGCCAATACCTATGACCCAAGACAAAACATCGCCGGTGGGAGCCGCTACCTGCGTCAACTGCTTGATAAATACGACGGCAATGTACACCAGGCCCTGGCAGCATACAACTGGGGTATGGGCAATCTGGACAGAAGGCCTGACAAAATGCCGCAGCAAACAAAGAACTATGTCGCCAAGGTAGAGGGTTACTATCGCGGCTACTCTGAGAACTCCACGATGGTATAGCCTACCACGAGGGTATAGCGCAGATGCCGCAGCAGCGATATTTTTTTACACTAACCTGTCGAATATTTATATAACATTAACCCGTCGAATATTTATATAATTAATGGATGTGGCCGCACTTAAATATCAGACTGGTTATACAAGTTTTGGCGGCCTTGCTTTTGCCGCTTCTGGCCTCTGCCGGCCAGTGGAATTTCCCTCCTGATAACGACAAGCGCTGGATTGACACATATGGTGAGATATCGACCTCCCTCGTCTTTGGCGATATACATGGAGACGGCAAAAACGAGATCGTCTTCGGCACGAAAAAGGGCTATATCGTTGCCATTAACTCAAACGGCAAGAGGCCTCACGCTATTAAAATCGGCGAATCCATTAAGGCAGACCCTATACTCCTTGATATTAAAAAATCAGGCGCTGCCGATATTCTGGCCTTCGCAAAGCTAGCAGACTATGACAAACCGGCGGAAAAAAGCGTTTTCGCGGTCATAGACGGCCGCACGTTTACAAAAAGAACGGAGGTTACAATCCCCGGCAGCATTGTATCAAGGCCGGTCATCGCCGATTTCGATAACGATGGAAATGTCGATGTCCTTATCGCGGCCAGGGGGCTTTTCCTAATCGATGGAGAGGGGTTATCTCACAACGCACCTTTGGACGTCTACCAGTTTGACATAAACGGCACGATATACTCATCTGCCGTCGTAGAAGATTTAAACGACGATGGTATCTACGACTTTATCATCCCTTTTACCTACAAAGACAAATACTACTTACAGGTGTTTCTCGCAACGGCAAACGATTTCGTATTCGACCAGGTAACCCTCCCCCTTGTGAATGAACTGCGGGTCGCCCCTACGCTGATAAAAGGCCCTGAATCTAAAGACGCCGTCACGTGGCGGCTTGTCTGCCCTTCGCACGACAAGACCGTCGATTTCTATACGCTTACCGTAACCGCCGGCAAGGCGTTGTCTATTAAACCGGACATTATCTATAAGGGCCTTCAATATGGTTTTATGAATCAGCTTCCGGCCTTCTGTGCCAACGGCTCTGATTGTTCCTTATATCTTAATATCATAGAGACCAACTCGGTTTGGAAAATTAGTACGGGGAACTTCGCTAAATCACCCGTTGCCGACGGGATCAGGCTCTATGAACATATACCATTTTACATCAGAAAATCAGAAAACGGCCAGTACGTCCCCATGATTTTATCTCAGGACAATAATACACTTTATGGAATTGAAGACGGCAGGAAGAGCAAACTCGCCGAATTCGACACACCCATACCGCAGTTAGATAAACTATACCTCTTCCCAGTTGGCAGAGGACAGTTCGCCCTGACCGGCATAACCAGCATAACCGGCGATAACCGGATTTTCTTTGCATCTGCCCCCTCAATCAAACTGCCCCTTAAAAACCCCAACGTGCCGGACTACTTCAATCAGGGAGTGCTGCCCCCGCCACATATGGAAAACCTGCTTACGGAACTTAAGAACTCCCTCGCGTCGCACAATGACGACAGGGCAGACATCCTCATGTCCATAGCCGGAGAGCTTTACCCCGACGATCAATATTTTCAGCAGACAATTAAGGCGTTTAAACAAACACTCAAACAAGAGGCGGCGCTTCTGTCCAGTTTCACCGCGGTTAAAAGAGATATAATGGAAATGGTATCTTTGTATGATTATCCGGCGCTGATTCAGTTCGTCCTGCATAGAGACATAGAGAAAAAATTAGATTACGTACTAAAGCAAGACCCTGAATTTCTGGAAGAGCCGGGGGTGGCGGATTTCTACAACAAGGTTCAGATGGTGCGTGCCGTAATAAATGCCTTTATACCTCTGGCAACGGGGATATTTGTACTAACTGTCATCATATTGGTCGTGTTTAACTACCCGCTGTTACTGAGACTTTTCTACTGGGTATTTTTTGGGTGGAGGGAAAAAAGCAAATGGAAGAAAGTGATTGCCGCCCACCCTGCACCCGGGGCTGTCACCGAGTATCTGAATAATGCCGGCATTCTCTCTAATCCCCCTACTCAGGCGTGGGATTTCAGATTCAGAATCCTGCTCGCAAAGATGATCAGACGAGGTACGATGGAATGGCTTGATATACTGCGCCTGTACGAAAGCAACGTAATAGGCGGCGTTGAGCTGAACGACCCCGAGAAGCGGAGATTTTACAGGTATATCCTCGCTCTCTACAGACGAATATTCTATCTAAGGCTTGCCAAAGTGAGCCTGTACGATTGGCTTTTTTTTCAAATCAGGCATCTCTTCCAAAGGGACTACTACGACATTCAAACGAACGACGGCACGCTTTGCGCGCTGAAATTTGAACTGGCAAGGGTGTTCCTCAATCTCAACGAGTTTAAACCGGCCTTTAACTATTTGCACAGGTTTATTATATCGAAAGATACAGACGGCGGCGGTACAGATGAGATGGATGTTCTGGACAGATTGCCGGAGCATAAAATCGAGACCTATTTTTTAAATTTCGATAAGCATTTTTTCAGCCGGGTGCCGAAATTAAAAGACCAAATTGGAATATTAACGGTATACAGACGTAAGCATCTTCAATTGCGGGTTGACCAGTTAATAAACAAGCGGCTCAAGGACTGTCTGGCGCGAAGGGGATTTCCAATGGTAGTGGTTGCCGATTACGTGGCAATGGGGTTAGTCAGGGACCACGGCATGTTCGTCTCATTAAGCGCGTACAATCAGGCGAGGAAGACGGAAGTGATGCTGAGGTGTATTCCTGTAAAAAACAATCATATCAACATAGCCGACGATCCTGTGTTTAACATACTGCCTGATGGTTTTACAAGGATACAGAACGTGCACAGGAGCCAGAAATGGATAGTGCAGGTGGAACCGCTCATAAGGGCGTCATCATTGAGAACACTTTGCAGGGACGGTATCCCGCCGCACAAGGCGAAGGACATCCTCACGGCCATTGTTGTGCTTTTGAGTGCGGCGCGGCCGCTGCGCTTCATACCCAATCTACACCCATCGCACATATTTTGGGAT
>JADFXO010000072.1:0-8325 GCA_015233485.1 Nitrospirota bacterium | reverse complement strand
CGAAATACAGGGCGGCGTTCAGGACAGATTGGTTTGTGACGCCTGAGTTTTGCGGCAATCCATCGCGAGAAAAGACATTAGACAGCGACGATGTTATAGAAAAGACGATTGTCTATTACCTGGGCCTGTTGACGTATTGGATGCTTGAGGGGAGGTTTCCATTCAGCGGAGGTGTGGCGGTAACTCCTATTAAGCTGACAAAGTTCGGAGCGGCAGAGAGACTGATAAACGCGGCCCTTGCCCCGATAGAAAACAGAATACGCATCTATGAATTCAAAGACATAATGCGCGACATAAGCTGGGGCTGGGACTAATTCGATTCCTATTTCTATCTCATATGGGTAGAGTAAGATTTATTTAATAGTCTGTCATTCCTGCGAAAGCAGGAATCCAGTTATTTTAAGCATGGAATAACATAATAATAAATGGAAGCGCCTGTGAATAATGTAATTTATTGAAGAATGTCATCACACAGTGGAACGCTGTTTCTGGATTCCTACTTTAGCAGGAATGACAAATTTTATAATCTACTCATATGATTACAACCTCGAATAAATTTATTGCTATTTTATTTCCTCTTATATTATTCTAAAATATATGATATGAGAGAGAATAATAATTGTTATAGAATATGATATATGTTACCTAAAGGTAACAATTGTTAGCTATTTTATAGAGATTACGCCGAAATATGGGATGTGTGATTATAGTAAATATGATTGATGAGGTGGAGGACATGACGCAGACGGAACGGAATGGCGATACTGACTCTTTCACACATCGTGATGTTTCTGGTTTTTATACTGATGCTTGCAGTATGGGCGTATATTTTTGTCGTATGAATATTATGGAGGTTAAATATGTTTAAAAAAGATGGTCTTATAGCTCATTACAATAAAGATGATGAGACAACGCAGTCCTTGTCTGCTCATCTTGAGGAGGTTTCTGAGAAAGCCGGTGAGTTTGCTTCAAAGATAGGGTTAAAGGAACATGGCGAGTTAATAGGTCTGTTACATGATATTGGAAAGGCAAGCGATGAATTTTCCAAATATATTAAATCGGCTACGGGTCTTGTTGACTCTGATGAGGATGATTATATGGATGTAAACAAAATGAAAGGGAAAGTCGATCACTCCTCTGCTGGCGCACAATTTATTTATCAAAATATTCCGCAAAAGGAAAAAAATGAATTTTTGCTCGTAGCTGAAGCCTTGTCATTATGTATAGCATCACATCACTCAGGCATGGTAGATTGCATATCTCCTGATGGGGAAGACAGCTATTCAAGACGCATGAAGAAAGCTGAAATAAAAACACATATCGTTGAAGTGATCGAAAAACTTGACGATAAGAAAAGGGAACACATAATAAACCGGCTGAAATCTGAAGGGTTTTCGTTGAATCTCATAAGCCGATTCAAGGAATTAAGAGCCGATAATGATAGTAAAGAAACCTTAGCTTTCAAACGCGGGCTACTGGTACGGTTTCTATTCAGTTGCCTAATCGATGCGGACAGATTGAACACGGCAGATTTTGAAGCACCTGAAACGGCAAAACTCAGGAATAATAGCAGCTACAACGATTGGCCTGTTTTAATCAACAGGTTTGAAAAGAACTTGACAGATTTTGAACCAGAGGGTATTAATATTGTCCGTAATGATATTTCTCAAGCGTGTTATGATTTTTTTAATAGGCCAAATGGGTTATATCAACTTACCGTTCCAACCGGCGGGGGAAAAACATTGGCCAGTTTGAGATTTGCCCTGCATCATGCCAACAAGCACGGGTTAGAAAGAATTATATATGTTTTGCCTTATACAACTATTATTGACCAGAACGCAGATGTGATACGTAAATTCATTGAAACAGAAACAGATAAAGGGCGTATCGTATTGGAGCATCACTCTAATTTACTACCTAAAAATGAAACGGCCAGACAGAAAATACTTTCTGAAAATTGGGATGCACCGATTGTTTTGACAACAAATGTTCAGGTGTTAGAGGCTTTGTTTGGCTCTGGCACACGAGGCGCGCGCAGGATGCATCAGCTTGCAAAGGCAGTAATAATTTTTGATGAGATACAAAATTTACCTATAAAATGTGTACATATGTTTAATATGGCTGTCAATTTTCTTGTAAATAATTGCGGCTCTACTGTTGTACTGTGTACTGCTACTCAACCGCTTTTGGATAAAATTGAACGGAGGGCATTGACTATTACAACGCAACAGCAAATGGTTTCTAATGCAAAGGAGCTTTTCAATGATTTGAAACGAGTTAATGTATATGATAAGACAATAACCGGTGGCTGGTCAGAGGAGGAGATCGTAGAGCTTGCAGGTAAACAGATTGCTAAAACTGGCAGTGTCTTGATTGTCGTCAATACGAAAGCGGCGGCAAAAAAGCTATATCAGCAGTGTAAACAATCACTCGGCGTTGATACTTTTCATTTAAGCACGAATATGTGTCCGGCTCATCGTATGTATATTTTAAAT
This sequence comes from Nitrospirota bacterium, assembly GCA_015233485.1. Lineage (GTDB taxonomy): Bacteria > Nitrospirota > Thermodesulfovibrionia > Thermodesulfovibrionales > Magnetobacteriaceae > Magnetominusculus. Next base: position 5,830 of record JADFXO010000072.1, on the reverse strand, counting down.
AAAGTAAAAGAACTGCTTCCTAAAAGTCCTGTTGTCTGTGTAAGCACACAATTGATTGAGGCCGGAGTTGATATTTCATTTGGCTCTGTTATTAGATTTTTAGCTGGTTTTGATTCAATAATGCAGGCAGCGGGCAGATGTAACCGTAATAATGAAATGCAATCACTTGGTGAGGTGATAATAGTAAATCCTAAGGAAGAAAATCTGGATAAACTTCCTGATATCAAAATTGCCAAAGAGAAATCGGAACGGGTGTTGCGTGAATTCAAGGACTACCCTGAACTATTTGACAATGATCTTTTAAGTCTCAAGGCGGTCGAGCTGTATTACAAGTACTATTTTTATCAGCGAAAAGACCAAATGTGTTATCCAGTTGACCGCAAGTCTAAACTGAGGTTGGACGATGATTTATTTAATTTACTGTCTCTAAATGGGCGGTCAGTGAAAGAATTTAGGAGAACAAATAAGGGAAATCTTCCAGAGATACCATTGAAACAAGCATTTATGACTGCTGCAAAATCATTTAAGGCGATTGAATCAAATACAAGAGGGGTCGTAGTTCCATATGGTAAAGAGGGTAAAGAACTTATCGGAAAACTTTGCTCTGAGTTTAAAACTGATCAATTATATAAATACCTGAGGTATGCACAGCGATATTCTGTTAACGTTTTTTCTGACAGGTTGAATAAAATGATAGACAATGGTATAATATACGAGGTACAGCCTGAAACAGAGGTTTATTATCTTGATACTTGTTATTATAGCGATGAATTTGGATTAAGCGAAAATCCTGCAAATGATATGGATTTTTTGATGTCTGATTAAAATGGAGGCGCTGATGGTAAAACCAAACATTGTGGAATTAAAGGTAGAGGGCAGATATGCACTTTTCACTGACCCACTTACGAAATTAGGCGGGGAGAAATGTTCATATCACATTCCCACTTATGAGGCATTGAAAGGCATATTAAGCTCGGTTTATTGGAAGCCGACTTTCATTTGGGTTATCGATGAACTCAGAGTAATGAAACGCATAAGAACACAAACACGAGGCACAAAACCTATCAAATATAGTGGAAAGGGTCATGAGCTTGCAATTTATACCTATCTCAGCGACGTTGAATATCAGGTAAGGGCGCATTTTGAGTGGAATTTGAATCGTCAGGATATGACCGATGATAGATGTGAAAACAAACATCATATGGTTGCTAAACGAATGATAGAAAAGGGTGGAAGGCGGGACATCTTTCTTGGTGCAAGAGAGTGTCAGGGATATGTGACGCCGTGCAGTTTTGGCGATGGCAAGGGGGATTATGACGATTATGGTGAAATATCGTTTGGCATGATGTTTCACGGGTTTGATTATCCAGATGAAATCGGCAGAAATGAATTCTATGCAAGGCTTTGGCAACCCACAATGCGTAATGGGAAAGTAATTTTTGATCGTCCTGAAAAATGTACTATCAAAAGGTTTGTAAGGCCGATGAAAGCCAACCCGCCTAAATCGGTGGGATTAAATGAGGAGGGTTTACTCGATGAGTTGGACACAAAAGCTATATGAAACATATGAGAATTGCGCTGCGGTGATTGGGAAATTATCCGAGGAAGATACTGTACCGCTTCTTCCAATTTGCCATACTACGCAGATGGCTCAAATAGAGGTTGTAATTGATAATAAAGGAATCTTTAAAGAGGCAAGAATTGTTAAAAAAGACGATGCCAGGACGATTATACCGTGTACCGAAAAAAGTTCTGGCGGCAGAACAAGTGGTCCAGCGCCACATCCATTGTCGGATAAACTTCAATATGTGGCAAAAGATTACAAAGACTATGGCGAAAAGGAGCCTTATTTTGAATCCGCCGATAAAAAAGGGAGGAAGACGGGTTACATATACAAACTGCGGGATTGGTGTGAATCGCAACACTGCCATGAAAAGGCAAAAGCGATACTGGTGTATGTCAATAAAGGAACTGTTATTAAAGATTTAGTTGAAAAGGGACGCATATTACATCTTGGGAAGGATGGCAAGTTACTGGACAAATGGGAAGGAGAACCAAAAGATAAGCCTGAAATCTTTTCTTTGTCTAAGGGCGATTCTTCTCAGTCAGATGCATTTATCAGATGGGAAGTCGAACAATCTGACAATCCTTGTTCAAAAACATGGCAGGATGATACATTACGGAATAGCTGGATAAAATATTACTCATCTACCAAACAAAACAAGACATTGTGTTATATAAAAGGGGATGAGCTATTATCTGCCGATCTGCATCCAGCAAAGATAAGAAATGATGGAGATAGCGCGAAATTAATATCGTCAAACGATAAAAGTGGTTTTACATTTCGCGGACGTTTTACAGATGATTTCGGCCATCAGGTCTGTGGCGTTAGTTTTGAAGCAACACAAAAGATTCATAATGCCTTGCGCTGGCTTATTGGTCGTCAAGGCTATCGCAATGGGGATCAGGCAATAGTTGCATGGGCGACTTCTGGTATCGATGTTCCTAATCCTGTAGCCGATATGCTTGATGACCTTCCAAGCGATGATCCTGCATCTTCAGTTTCAACAGCACAGGAGTTTGCCATTAAGTTGAGGGATAAAATTCGTGGTTACAAGAAAGACTTGGGTGATACAAGCAGTATAGTTGTTATGGGACTTGATTCTGCATCGCCAGGGCGTATGGCTATTACTTTTTACCGTGAACTTACAGTTTCGGAATTTATAGACCGTTTGGATAGTTGGCATGAAACCTGTACATGGGTTCATGACTATGGTATAAAAGAAAAGAAAAAGTTAATATTTGAAGGGGCGCCGGCACCAAAAGATATTGCGATAGCTGCCTACGGTATTAATGTTGACGATAAGTTAAATAAGGCAACAGTCGAGCGTCTTTTGCCTTGTATTATTGATGGAAGGCAAGTTCCTCTTGATATTGTTGTCTCAGCAGTTCGCCGTGCATGTAATCCGTTATCTATGGAAACATGGCAATGGAATAAAACTCTGAGTATTGCATGTGCTCTTTATAAAAAATTTTATGAAAAGGAGAAATATGATATGGCTTTAGATGAGAGTCGTAAAACAAGGGATTATTTGTATGGGCGGCTTTTAGCTGCAGCCGACAGCTTGGAAAATGTTGCATTATCTTTGACAGGAGAAAAGAGAGCAACTAATGCTGTGCGTTTAATGCAGCGTTTTTCTGATCATCCATACAGCACATGGAAAACCATAGAGCTTTCATTGGTTCCTTACAGAACGCGGCTTGTAAGAGAAAATAAATATTTGGCTGTAATAGATAAGGTGATGACTATGTTTGAACCGTCGGAGGATTTTACAAACGATAAACCGTTAGGTGGAGAATTCTTGTTAGGATACCACTGTCAACGTGAGGTTTTAAAGCGTAAGAAAGGACAAGCTGATGGCGTTGAGGATATAAATACAATTGAAGAGGATGAGAGTTAATAACAACTAAAAAGGAGGATTCTCATGGAGACATTGAAGCACAAAGTTGATTTTGCAATCATTATAAGTGTAAACGGAGCAAACCCCAATGGTGATCCATTAAATGGCAACAGACCACGTATCAATTACGACGGATATGGCGAGATATCCGATGTTTGCATCAAACGGAAAATAAGAAACCGTCTTATGGAGGCAAAGCATGAGATTTTTGTTCAGTCTGATGATAACAGAGTAGATAAACATAGGAGCTTAAAGGCAAGGTTTGATGCTTTTTTAGAATCAAATTCTAAGAAAAAAGAGATGGAAAAAGATGAAGATCTCTTAAGAAGTGAAGCTTGTATAAAATGGATAGATGTCAGGTCGTTCGGACAAGTGTTTGCTTACAAAGGAAAAAGTAAAGGTAAAAAAGAAACAGACGACAAGCAGGATGAAAAGAAAGATGCTAGTGGTGTTTCTATTGGTATACGCGGGCCTGTATCCATCCATTCGGCATTTAGCGTTACTCAGGTACATGCCAATGTATCCAGCATACAGATTACAAAAAGTGTCAGTGGTGAGGGAGATGGAACAAAAAAAGCGTCCGATACGATGGGAATGAAACATCGTGTCGATCATGGCTTATATGTGTGCTATGGCGCGATAAATCCAAATCTTGCCGAAAAGACCCTTTTTTCCGAAGCTGATGCTGTTGCTATACACGAAGCGCTAAAAAACTTATTAGATAACGATGCCTCTTCAGCCCGTCCGGAAGGTAGTATGGAAGTTATTGCAGTGCTGTGGTGGAAGCATAACTCTAAACATGGACAATATCCATCCGCCGTGGTTCATAGATCGCTCACTGTTAAGTCTAAGATTGAGGATCCAAAGAAGATTGAGGATTACTCAATAGAATTCAAAAAGCTCAATGAACTTAGCCCCGAAATATTCAATCCTAACAAAGTTTCCATTGTTGAACCAGTTTGATGTTGTACACTGAAGACGACCTGTTGCCGCTTTCGGCCTTGCAGCATTTGCTATTTTGTGAGAGGCAGTGTGCGTTGATTCATATCGAGCAGGTGTGGGATGAGAATCTCTTTACCGCTGAGGGCAGGATATTGCATGAGCAGGTTGACAGCGGCAAATCTGAAAGCAGGCGGGATATTAAAATCTCTACCGGTGTCGCGCTCAGGTCTTTGGTGCTTGGGCTGTCTGGTAAGGCCGATGTTGTTGAATTCCATAAAATTCGCAGCGATTCTGCTATGAAAAGTTTTCAATGGCAGCCCTTTCCCGTGGAGTACAAGCGTGGAAGTCCCAAAAAAGGCAACTACGATGTAGTTCAGCTATGCGCGCAGGCAATGTGCCTTGAGGATATGCTCGGCGTCAGGATAGAATATGGGGCGATGTTTTATGGCAAGACAAGACGACGCCAGAACATATTATTCGACACCGCACTTAGGCAGTTAACCGAACAAACCGCACTCAGGCTCCATGAACTTATAGATTCAGGGGCAACGCCCTTGCCGCAGTTTGGCCCTAAATGCAAAAACTGCTCCCTTATCGAAATATGTATGCCGCAGACGATGAAAAAGGGCCGCCCCGTTGAAAAATATATGGAAATGTCCATTGCCAGAGGCATGGATGATATGGCGGAAGACTAATGAAGAGGTTATTAAATACCCTATACGTTACAACACAAGGGGCGTATCTCACGAAAGAGGGTGAGACGGTCGTCGTGAAAAGTGGCGATGATACGCTGGTAAAACTGCCGGTGCATAATCTTGGCAGCATTGTATGTTTTGGGCAGGTTATGAGCAGCCCCGCCCTAATGGGGTTTTGCGCCGAACGCGGTGTGGCGATAAGTTTTATGACGGAGTACGGGCGGTTTCTCGCGAAGGTGCAGGGGCCGGTATCAGGGAACGTGTTATTAAGGAGAGAGCAATATCGCCGCGCTGACGACAGCGAGGAGACATTAAAAATAGCGAGGGCGGTGCTTACGGCGAAAATCTCCAATTGTCGAACCGTGCTTCGGCGCATGTTAAGGGACCATTCAGAATCACGTGACGGCGCGGCGGCCGAGAAATTTGACATAGACGCAGTGTCAATAGCGGCCGATAGATTAGGCATGTCGATAAGCAAGTTGCAGCGTATGGGATCGCTTGACGAGATAAGGGGGATTGAAGGAGACGCGGCACATAACTATTTCGGCGTCTTTGACAATCTGATTATTTCACAAAAGGATGAGTTCTATTTCAGGGAAAGGAGCAGGCTATAGTGGACCCGTTTGTCAAGACAAAAAATTGCCTTTTTTAAGTTACAGCAAGTCCTTATATTTTTCATAGCCCAGTCCCCAAAGGGGCGGGTGTACGTCCCAAGTCCTTAGTCCTTTTCCC
>JADFXO010000071.1:8680-13678 GCA_015233485.1 Nitrospirota bacterium | reverse complement strand
AGGGGATGCTGAACTTCAGATATGAGTATTCCGCAGACATGACCCAAGGACAGAACTGGGCCAACATGGGCAACAAGCTGACGGCCGGGGCCACTATTCCAATTATTCAGGACGTGTATGGCGTTTTAAACTTCGAGGCATTTTTTCAGAGGTATTACAACGACAACACGTTCTTCGACTACAAAAGAAAGGACAACACTTATACCGGCACCGCCAGTATAGTATGGCAGGCGACGAAATTTATGGATGTGAGCGTGCAATATGCGCATACGACGGCGGACTCGAATATTTATCTGTATCAATATAACCGTAACATGTACACCACCGGTGTAGAATTCAAGTTCTAGGGTGATTTATAATTATAAAAGCATAGGAGGACGGTTTTATGATAAGACAAAGGGCACGTATATCAATATATATAGCACTGGCGCTGGCGATATTTTTGATGGCAGGGACGACGGCTTGGGCCGATACAGAAATCGGCAAGGTAACATTTGTCGAGGGCAAGTGTGATGTCTTAAGAGGAGGCAATCTCCCCGCTAAACCCCTGCAGCTGCAAGACCCTATATTCGAAAAGGACACCGTTAGGACAAAGGCCGCTTCAAAGGCAGAAATCTCTTTTAAAGACGGCAACGTATTACGGCTGGCTCAGAGTACGCGAATAGACATCAGCGAATATATCTCAAACAACGAACAAAACAAAAGCGCGGTTAAACTTCCCCGCGGGCATGTGCGCGCTATAGTTGACAAGGACATAGCGAAGCGCATAGCAAACGCGCCCTCGACAAATCATTTCGAGGTTCAGACCCCTAATGTCGTAGCGGGCGTTCGAGGCTCCGACGGCGATGTTATGTTTGAGCCGTCATCCGGCGATACGATTGTCACAATCAGAGAAGGCGTCTTTTATGTGTATAATATGCGGTTTCCAGATAATTCGACCGATGTAACCGCCGGCAATGTGGTAGTAATACCTCAACACGCCCCTCCGGGACATCAAAGGCCTGTAACTACCACTGAAACTCAAAAGAACGAAAAGTCAACCGACCCTGACAAGAAGGACACCAGCCAGTCCGGCTCGCAGGGCTCATCCACCACCAGCACATCGACTACCGGCACTTCCACCAGCACAACACCGCAGGCTCAGCTTGCGGACAGCACGCCTAAAAGCACAAACTCGGTCTCAAGTGTTACCTCAACCGGCACGAATGTAAACACGGTCACCAATGTCATATCACCCGACACGAACGTCTACCAGCCTCCGGTTACGCAAAACGCAACTCCATCGCCAACTGCTACTCCAACACCGGCTCCTACGTCCACACCAACACCAACTCCTACTCCAGCGCCGACACCAACTCCTACACCAACCTCTACACCAACACCAACTCCGGCGCCAACACCAACTCCTACGCCGGCAAAGACCTATAATTTTGGCGGCACGATTACCGGTTCTGAATTTGCGGCATATAGCGGTACCGCTAACAGTTTTAACAAAGGTGGTTCAATAATCGGCAGCATGACAACCGACTCTTATACGGGGGCGTATACGCCGTTTAGTTTCGCCGCCTCCGGCTCATATAGCCAGCCGGGTGGTTATCCACTCTGGACATTTTCTATCGGCACCTCTTCGACAAATTCCTATATAAACATGAACGCCTCAGCCGGCGGAGTGGCCACCAGCAACGGCAACATGGGGAGTTTCGCTGGTACGTATACGAATTCTTTTGACAATACCCAGGGTTTTGTTGTGTCTTATTCGACGGCCGGCGGGGGGCTGTTCTATCCTTCAGTCACAAACAGCGCCTGGAGCGCCGCAGGGCAGCTTGTAACGGTTCCGATAGACCCAAGCCACGGGATTTATGGTTATGGGACAAACTATTATGGATTTAACAATATCACCGGCCCGACCAGCAACATTGACTATGATAAAAATAAATATTTCAACATAACATCATGGAACAGCAACGGCCTGGTGTATGGAACGAGCTACGGCGCCTCTGCAATGGGCAATGTTCCGGTTATATCCGTGGGAACCGCGATGGGCTATTACAATGGCGGGGTGTTGCAGCTGACGGATATTTATAAATACATGGCGGCCTCGCAGTATCTCTACCTTGCCTGCGGCGATTCAACCGGCGCGGCTGGATGCTCACAGACCACACCGGTTACCTCCCTGTCATATCTGAACATACCGTCTGTTGAGATAGGACGCACGAATCTATCAGGGGCGTTGATAAGCGGTTCAGACTATGTTAACTTAAACATGAATAATGTCGTATTCTTCGCGCCATCCACAGGGACTAAACCGTCCGTATTTGCAATAGGAAGCATAACGGGAACTTACAGTCTGGGGAATTACCTGACGGCCTCTACCCTCCTGACGCAAGCGAACCAGATATATCTTTCAGACTACACTAAAACGGGAATAAACGTGTATTTTAATTTCGGCGCGTGGAGCGGCGGCCAGTGGAACGGCACAATAGGGCCATCATTCACAAGCGGCAACCTCTCAGGTGGAAACCTTACGGGCGGTTCATGGGGCGGCCAGGTTCAGATGAACGGATTTGCCGGAGGGACTTTTGGCGGAGGGACCATCGCCGGTAACGGGATAGGCATTGTCAGATGAGATATAGTTCAAACATGAAGGCAGCAGCCCTTGCGCTGTGCGTTATGCTGCTTATGCCGGCGTTGTTGGGGGCTGAGCCGCTGAAAATCGGGGTCTTTGACATACAGCGGATAATGAACGAGGCCACCGCTGTCAACACATACCGGCAGCGTTACCAAAACACCCTTGACTTGAAACGAAAACCATTTGACCAGACAGAAGAGGAATTAAAGCAGCTCAGGGAACAAATAGATAAAGGCAAACTTAAGCCCGAAGAGCGGATGGCAAAAGAAGAGGAGTTCGCACAAAAAGTCCTTGCCGCCAGACACCAGAAAGAAGACCTTGAGGCCGAAGTTGTGAAGATGGACAGGTGGATGAAGGCCCAGGTCTTCAAGGACATAAGCGAGATACTGGAAGAGCTGAATAAGAAAGAGGACTACTCGATCATCTTCGAGAGGGGCACCGTGGCCTACTACAAAAACGCCGTGGACATCACCACTAAAATCATTGAGTTGTATAATAAGAAAAAGTAACATCAGAAAAGGATTAAAGACGAAGGGGGATAATCCCCCTTCACCCCGTATTCTCGCACATGTTTTATTTGTTGAATTTGGGCTGCCGCCCGTTGGCGGCTCCGGTACTCCAGCTTAAGGGCTATGCGCTATCAATCGCCCCCAATTTGATATGTTAGTGCTGGCCGTGAATTAAACTCGGCAGACAGCGCACACAGGTCATCTTTTTCTCTCCCTCATGGTAACAATCAAAGAAGACCCTGGTCTTGTCAGTCGTGCCGCAAACAAAGCATTTTAATTCCATTGTAATACCTCCGAAAGTTTATTAGTGTTCAAGTGTGTTAATCTCATCGACGACCTTCTGCGGGTCGAGGTTATGCATCATAGAGCCGAAGGCAATAGTCTCCATATTGATGCCCGGACATGTGAAGCAGCCGCCGCCAAAATATTTCTCTATGACGGCCTTAGCCCCGGGAGACTCTTTTATCACGGTACCTATTACTGAATCCTTTGTCACTTTTCCCATATTGTCCCTCCAATTTTTAATTATATAATGGAATAAACCGCAGTGCCATGTATATGATTTATATCAGATTATTAAAATAATGAGGGCGCTGCCCTCAAACTCCCGCGAGGATGGTTCTAATTATTCGCGGCCTCGACATCATTGTCAACGGCTCAAACCGGAAACTCCGGTCTTAATAGGATTATGTCAACCGTCCTGGGGCCGCTCAGGCGGATAAGAAGGCATCGTAGAGCAACTCGCTGCTGTCAGACTAAATACTAACAAAAGTATCGACAATAATTTCATTTCTTCCCGTCCTCTGTTGTGATGAGATAACTGCTATACAACATAGTTATTAGTATATCAGTCCTCGTAACAATCGTCAACCAGATATTTTTATTTTGGCTTGACAGCCAAACAAATAGTAATTGACTGTGCATTGAGTTTTATGATATACAATCTGTTGTGAGAATAATAGCAAATGCCTGCTCAATATTAGCTGCCGCCGCGATAATGCTGCTTTTAGCGTCGTACAACGCCGACGCCATGAATGGCTGCGACACAAACTGCGCCACCTGCCATAAACTCAGCAAACAGGAGGCCACCGAAATAGTCAACGGGCTTAATCCCGGTCTTAGCGTAGAGGGCGTTCAGGTATCCCCTTCAAAGGGCCTGTGGGAGATTGTCGTCAAGTCAAAGACCGAACCAAAAGGAGAAAAGGTCATCCTGTATCTGGATTTTTCTAAGGGCAACCTTTTAATCGGAAAGTTAATCAAGCTGAAGACAAAGGAAAACCTGACCGACAAGCGCAACATGGAGTTAAACAAGGTAGATTACTCGGCTATACCCGTCAAGGACGCGCTCCTGCTTGGCGAAAAGAATGCCAAACACAAGGTTATTATCTTTACCGACCCTGACTGCCCTTATTGCAAAAAACTCCACGAGGAGATAAAGAAAATAGTGGCCAAAAGATCAGACATTGCCTTTTACATACTCTTGTATCCTATAACAAAGCTCCATCCCGACTCCATGAAAAAGTCAAGGACGGTCATGTGCGCTAAATCGCTTCAGCTTCTTGATGACGCATTTGATAAAAAGCCCCTGCCTGAGCCTGCGTGCAGCGCTAAAACTATTGATGATAATATTAAAGTAGCCGAGGGACTTGGCATCACCGGCACTCCGGCAATAATTTTGCCCGATGGTGTACTAATCAGAGGGGCCATGCCGGCAGAAGAGCTCCTCCATCTGATAGATAAATAGACTAGCCAGCGGAAGTACGGGGTTATCCCCCTTCGTCGTTAATCCTTTAAGGAGACATTGGCAGCGTGAAAGACGAACTGCACACACAACTGATTTGTAAGGGCTTTTGTCAGTTT
>JADFXO010000071.1:0-8618 GCA_015233485.1 Nitrospirota bacterium | reverse complement strand
GCCGTGCCGGTCGAAAGACTGCGGGAGATATTGGAAAGCGCGCAAACAACATCTCCAACCTTCGCGTTCGACATATTCATTAAGGGGCATATCTGTGCGGAGTGCGATTTTCGCGTGGATGGGTGCGACTACACAGACGGCCTCAACAGCCCTCCGTGCGGCGGATATAAGGTCATAGAGCTATTAAAGGAACGTGGAATTTAGATTGCGGTTTAATTCCTTCAGGCGGGAATAATTGCGGACTTAGTATGAATATTTACAAATGGGGAATGCAAAATGTTTAAAGCTAAAAAACTATTGGGTATATTGATGGTTGTATTTGTTATTACGCTGATGGCGACTTACACCAATGCCTCGGCAAGCGGTTATGATGGCAGTTGGTCAGGAAAAACAAACGACGGATATTGGATAAGCTTTACGGTTGCGGGTAATGCTGTAACCACCTTTAAGGTACCATTAAGTTCTTACAGCAGCGGTTTGTGTCAACTTTCCGACGAGACCTTTGAATTTGACCCAAGTGGTGTCACCATTTCAGGGGATAAGTTCTCTTTAGATGTTAATACACAGCTAAGCAGGACTTTTTATTTTTCAGCAACAGGCAGCTTTAGCAGCTCAAACACCGCTTCAGGGACTTGGAAATTTTGGATGTTGAATTGTGGTGGCGGAGGGACTAAAACGATAAGTGGAACATGGAGTGCATCGAGTGGAAACAGTAATCCGGTCAATTTGGTAATTGCGCCATCTGGCACAGGTAGCGGCACTGTAACAAGCTCCGATGGCAAAATCAACTGTGGAAGCGTTTGTTCGGCTTCATATACTCCACCGATTGCTGCTACCCTGACCGCAACGCCAGGCATGGACTCAACATTTGCTGGATGGTCAGGTGCGGGTTGTTCAGGTACGGGGACGTGTACACTGACATCAAATACCAGCATTACAGTAACAGCAACGTTTACATCATCAGGGTCATCGGACAACACTACCGCAAGTAAATGGATTAACGCGGTATATAATCAATACTCCTCGTTCTTTGGAACACCTTCAGGAAGCATAACTGCATACACATCCGGTTCAGCCGCATACTATGTCCAATGGTTTACCAATGGCTCTGCCATTGTAGCTTGGACAGATGGATATATATACTTATTATAATGGTACTTCGTACGCTTTAGGGATAAGCTGGAAATAAGTAAAGTTAGTGAGTTCTGAAAGATATGAATAGTATGCGAGAGGCGGTTTAAATCAGCCGCTTTTTAATCCTTCGGGCGGATACTTTATATAACCTTCCCATTTAAAGAGCAGCTCCCTTGTCGCCCACAAATCCCCGGCGCAGTAGACGGCTATCTCCTTACATCTGCCGGCCTTAAACATGTCCTTGACGTCATAGCCCGTAACACCCTCAGATTTTGGGCTTTTTATGCCAAAAGTCCTGCACCACATGTCCATGCTGAAGCGCCTTCGGGCGGCGCCGTAAAATGTCAGCTTATCAAGCAAATCAATGTGTTCATTGCCAAAGCGGTTTGGCATTAAGTCCCGCGTCGGCTTGACATTGTGTACGGCGGAGCGTATCATTATAAACGGGCAGTCAAATCCACGGCCATTAAATGTGACAAATTTGTCGTATTTTCTTATCACATCCCAAAACCCCTCAATAATTTCCTTTTCCGTACAGGGGCGGTAGGTAATCCCGTTTTCTTCAGCGGGTTCGGCGGCATTTTCTTCCGAATCGGCCGATTGATAATATACCACGCCCTTTTCGGTGTCGGGATTTAACATGCCGATGGCCACAATCTCAGCGGTGTTGGGATAGAAGGAGAGACTCTCTTTTACCAATTGAATCTCATCCTCCGTCCTGGCCAGCTTTAACAGATACTCCTGTACGTCGGGGTCAAAAGACTCAAGGTCTGCCCCGGCCGTCTCTATGTCAAATATTACCCTTGACACGCCTCTAAGCGGCCTTATTAAATTTCTTCATCACGTCCCATGTCTTTAGAATATCTACGGCGCGCTGAAGCTGTACGTCATCCTTTTCGTCCACCTCTATGGGAGCGGCCTCCGTCTCTTCGGAGTCCTGCCCTTCGGCCTGTTCATTTTCAAGATGACCTTTTAAATCTTTTTCTCTCATCACAGGGCGTTCCTTGCTCTTGTCGGCCTTCTGCTTCACCACTATATCCGGCGCAATGCCCGTGTTCTGTATCGACGTCCCCTTTGGCGTGTAATAGCGCGCTGTTGTCAGCCGCAATCCCGAACCGTCACTCAACGGAAGGACGCTCTGCACGGAGCCCTTGCCAAACGTCGTGGTTCCTAATACAATTGCCCTGTTCCAGTCCTTCAGTGCGCCGGCAACTATCTCCGACGCGGAGGCGCTCCCCTCGTTTACCATCACTACCATAGGGAGTTTCTCGTACTTACCGTCGCCTTCTGTAAAAAACTCCTTCTTTTCGCCCGTCCTGTCCTTTATATATACCACCAGCTTATTCGGCGGCAAAAACTGCTCGGCAACCCCTACCGCCCCCTGCAGGAGACCGCCCGGGTCGTTTCTCAAATCCAGCAGCAATGAGGTTACCTTTTTCTCTTTAAGCGCTGCCAACGCTTTCTCTAAATCGGCCACCGTCTTTTCCTGAAACTGGTTTACTTTCACGTAGCCGACATCGTCGTTGATTACCTTATATTTTACGCTCTTCACCTTTATCGTATCGCGTACCAGCGTGAAATCCTTAGGCTCTTTCCAGTCTTCCCTCATTATTGTCACCGTTACCTTTGAGCCTTTTGCCCCGCGCATCTTGCTCACCGCGTCGTAGAGCGTCATTTTCTCTGTCGTCTCCCCGTTTATCTTTACGATTGTGTCGCCTGCCTTTATGCCGGCCTGGTAGGCGGGCGTGTCCTCAATCGGCGATATGACGGTTATCATCGGACCCTTTTTCCCTATTTGTATGCCGACGCCGCCAAACTCACCCTTTGTGTCTACCTTCATTTCTTTAAACAAATCCGGCGTCATAAAACTCGAATGTGGATCAAGAGAGTTCAACATCCCCTTGAGTGCGCCGTATATCAGGTCCTTAGACTTCACTTCCTCTACGTAATTGCTTTTTATTATAGAGATTACCTCCGTAAACAGCTTCAGCTCCTGATATGTGTCCGACTCGGCACTCACCGACCTAACCGCCCACTTGCCTATCATAACACCGCTTCCTATGAATATCCCACCTAAGACTATCGTCGGCAATATCATCCATATTATCCAAAATCGCACGCTCTTACTCATTCATCCTCCTAATTCTCCCTTTTCAACCACTGTAATGGATTTATCGGTTTCCCCTTATATCTGATCTCAAAATATATCCCCACGGCGTTTATCAAGCTTGACGTACCGGCGTTTCCTATCTGGCTTTTCGTCTTCACAATATCGCCGGCCCTGGCAAACATGCCGCTCAGATTAGCGTATACCGTATGGTAGCCCATGCCGTGGCTCAATATTACCACTTGCCCAAGCCCTTTGAACACATCCGCAAACACCACCTTGCCGTCGTATACCGCCCTTACGGTTGAATCTTGTTCAGAACTTATGTATATCCCGTTTCTGTAAACGGGGGTCTTAAACTGGGGGTCGTTGTGCGACCCATATGGGATGGCCACATGGCCCTGTATCGGCCACGGCAGATTTCCCTTCAGATTTTTGAATTCCTTGCCGGACACTGTCAAATCGCTCTCTTTCTTTTCCTTTTCCAAAAAACCGTTAAAACGATTCGACGTCGACTCCAGCTCTTTCAGCATTGAGCTGTATAAGGCCTTTTCCTTTCTCACGGCCTGTAGTATGTCCTCTCTTTCTCGTTTTTTCTGTGCCAGGTCAGCCTCAGAGCTTTTTAATATATCCGCCTTCAATTTTAACTGCGTGACCAACGTTTGCAATTTCTTTTCCTTTTCCAACAGCTTATTTGACTGCTCCTGGTAAATCCCCATCTGCTTATATTCACTGCCCGACATCTTCGACAAATATCTCGTCATCCTTAACATCTCGTAAAAACTGTCCATGTTTAATATTATCACTACTTTGTCAACGTCATAGCCGTAGCGCTGTATTACTTGCAGCCGGCTCTTCAGTGAAGCGCGCATTGCGGTTATCGTCTTTTCGGCCGTTGCCATCTCCTGCCTCACTGTCTTTATGTTTTCCTCCAGCTCGGTGACCTGCGCCCTTTCTTTTTCAATCTGGCGAGTGATTTGCCGTAAACCATTGTCCGCCTTCTCCAGCTCATCCAGAACACTCAGCTCTTTCTTCTCTGAGTGCTCCAGTTTGTCCTTGTGGATTTTTATCTCTTCCTGAATCTTTTTATACTTGTCATTGGCAACCTCAGCAAATACTGGCGCAAATCCTATACCAGACATCACCACCAAAATAATTATCGGCAGCACCGTCTTACGCATTCTAATACTTCAGCCTTCCAAGCGCCAACACCGACCCGCCGAGGCCTAAAAACATCCCAACTGCCGGCAGCACGTACAAAAACTGCAACGGTATGCTCATAAACGTAAACATTGGTATATCCGCTACCAGTTTCCTAAGGAAATAATAATAAAACCCCATCAGCATCCCTGAACCTAGTACCCCTCCTAAAATGCCTATTATACTGCCTTCAATGAAAAATGGCGCCCTCACAAACCACCTCGTCGCACCAAGTAGTTTATACACCTCTATCTCTTCCTTATGCCTGTAAAAAAGTATCTTCACCGTCGTGTAACATATAAACGTAACCGAACACACAAAGACAATGCCTATACTAAGCCCCAGCGCCCTCATCCCGCTCTTTAACGCGTACATAGAGTCCATCAGCATCTCCCCGTATTCCACATCGTCCACTCCCTTCATGGACTTTATCTTCTGTATCAGCCGCTTGACCTCATCTATGTGTACGCCTTCACTTTTTATCTTAACGTCAAACGAATCGAACAGGGGATTCTCTGCAAAACCCTTAAGGATAAAGTCATCCTTTTTCAATGACTTTTTAAGCTCATCAAGGGCCTTCTCCTTTGATACGAATGTCACCGCCTTAACCGCCGGCTCAGCCTTTATAGCAGCTTGCACGGCCTTGTTTTCCTCGCTTGTTACGCCTTCCTTTAGTATGACCATCACGGTGAGCCGTTCGGGGAGCCTCGCCGTGAGCTTCTCAACGTTATATACGATTACGGCAACAGCCACTAATATAAACAGCATTACACCTATGGAAAGCATGGAAAGGAGACTCATCCACATCTCTTTAATAACGCTCTGAAGGGCCAGCCTTAGTGAAAACACCTATTCCTCCTCCCCCTTTAGTATGCCGCCGTCTAAGAAAAACACCTTTCTTGCCGTGTTTTCAAAGAGCGCGCGGTTATGTGTGGCTATCAATATTGTTGTGCCTTTGGTGTTTATCTGCTTAAATATCCTCATTATATCTTTTTCGTTCTCTTCGTCCAGATTCCCTGTCGGCTCATCCGCAAGCATTACCGTTGGTTCTCCTACGATTGACCGGGCTATGGTTATTCGCTGCTGCTCCCCCCCTGAGAGAGTCAACGGGTAGTTGTCCACCTTGTGCCTTAGGTTTACCATTTTAAGCACACTGTGCACACGTTCTTTGATTTCCCTTTCCATGAAACCGCGGATTCTTAGCGTCAGGGCGATGTTGTCATAAACGGTCTTATTGTTGAGGAGCTTAAAGTCCTGAAACACTACCCCTATGTTTCTCCTTAACAGCGGGATGGATGATGATTTCAGGTCGGCGGCGTTGCAGCCGGCTATGGTTATTGTCCCTTCATCAGGTTTCTCGGCCAGATAGAGCAGCTTAAACAATGTGGTCTTCCCTGCCCCGCTTGGGCCGGTTACGAACGCCATATCCCCTCGCTCCACCTTCAGGGAGATATTACAAAGTGCCGTCTGGCCGCCATAGGTCTTCGACACGTTTTCTAATTCTATCATCTGACGCCGCTTTGTATTACGGTCCCGGACGCCCCGCATATCAAAAATATCATAATATCCAGCACACTACTATTATAACGTAATTTTTATTTGTATTGAAAGGAGTTTAAGCTGCGTTTCTAAAATATTTGTTTATATTATCTGAAGCGCCCTTTTCCTTACCCTTACCGATTCGGCGTGGCATTGAAATCCCTCGCTTTCGGCCATTGCCTCTACTGTTTCGGCAATTTCTCTGAATCCACCCTCAGTAAAATTGAGAAGCGACGTCCTCTTTATAAAATCATACACACCGAGCGGCGAAAAAAACCTTGCAGTACCGTTTGTCGGCAACACATGATTAGGCCCGGCCGCGTAATCGCCAAGCGGCCCTGTAGACCATTTTCCTAAAAATATGGCACCCGCGTTTTTTACCAGTTCCACGTCTTTCTCAGGCTCCTTTGTCATTATCTCCAGATGCTCGGGGGCTATTTCGTTGACGCGCCCAAACATATCCGCCGTGTCTGCGGCTATTATTACAGCGCCATAGTTTTCTAACGATTTTTGGGCTATCTCCTTTCTTGTTGATCTCTCCAATTGCGCGTTAAGCTCCGTTTGTACCTTTCCGGGCAGCGCCTTTGATGTCGTAACCAGAATAGATGAGGCGTTTTCGTCGTGTTCGGACTGGCTTAGGAGGTCTGCCGCTATGAAAACAGCATCTGCCGTGTCGTCAGCCGCTATTAATATCTCTGACGGCCCGGCTATCATGTCTATATCCACCACGCCAAAGACCATCTTCTTTGCCACCGCGACATAGGCGTTACCAGGACCTACTATCTTATCAACCTTTTTAATCGTCTCTGTCCCATAGGCCATCGCGGCAATCGCCTGCGCCCCGCCGATAGCATAGACCTCCTCCACCCCCACCGCCTTTATCGCCGCCATTACATAGGGATTAATTTGCCCATCAGGGAATGGCACACAGATGGCTATTTCCTTTACGCCGGCTATCTGGGCTGGAATGACATTCATCAATACAGACGATGGATATGCGGCCTTGCCCCCTGGCACATACACCCCCACCCTTTCAAGCGGCCTTATAAGCTGCCCAAGCTCAACCCCGTAATCATCCTGAAACTTCCATGAATGCTCAAGCTGCCTTTGATGAAAACGCCTGATTCGCTCTATTGATTTATTCAGGGCGTCAAGAAAAGGGCGTCCGGTTTTGTCAGCAGACTCTTCTATCTGGCGCTGCGATACCTTAAAGGTATCCTTCTGGAATTTATCGAATCTGTTCGTGTATAACTCAACCGCCGTATCGCCGCTTTTTTTCACGTGCTCTATAATAATTTTTGCATCTTCTATGACATCGATCCCGAAATCTTCCGACCTGCCTCTGATAATCCCTATGAATTCTCTGTAGTCCCTGTCATTTTCTATTATTTTCATCGAATCCCCTTTAAATAAGTCATATTTTTCAGCATTAATTCTGTCCAGTATAATATAATAAGTAGTTCTGAAAGTGGGCAGTCGCAGAATTGAACTGCGGACACGAGGCTTTTCAGGCCTCTGCTCTACCGACTGAGCTAACTGCCCACGCAGTTATGCTATAAACAATTTACTCTATGATATGTCAAGATTCAGCTTTTATGAAAACGATCAATAAAATAGCGGTTAAATATTTTCCACCCGTCTTCACGGGCGTCCTCCTGTATTTGTCGTTTCCTATGCCGGATATCTCATGGTTGGCGTGGGTCGCCCTCGTCCCATTGTTATACGCGATATTGAACTCCAATGGGCATGTGTATTCCTTTAAGGCCGGTGTTGCGGCAGGTGTGCCGTATTTCTTCTTTACCCAGCACTGGATTTCCCACTCGATAAATAACTATGGGCACATGCCGCTTCCCGTAAGTTTATCTGTTGTACTGCTCTTATCTCTGTACCAGAGCCTCTATTGCGGCGTGTTTGGTTTGATGGCACATCTGTTTGCGCGGCGCACGAAAATTCCCGTATATCTCTTTGCGCCTTCGCTCTGGGTAGGGCTTGAGTATTTTCGCGGCACGCTGTTTACTGGTTTTCCATGGTCATTTTTAGGCTATACGCAGTATAAAATCCTCCCGCTGATACAGATTGCCGATATTACCGGTGTTTACGGCGTATCTTTTCTAATCGTATTTTTTAATGCCGCCGTCGCTGATTTCATTATTAAGGACAATTCGCCAAATTACCCGTTATTTAAAAAACTGCTGCCATTTGCCCTGTTCGCCATAATCATCGCCCTTGTGACGGCGTATGGATACAGGCGACTAGACAATAATTTGGCCGTTAATCCCGTTAGAGTTAGCG
The DNA here is from genome assembly GCA_015233485.1 of Nitrospirota bacterium. Lineage (GTDB taxonomy): Bacteria > Nitrospirota > Thermodesulfovibrionia > Thermodesulfovibrionales > Magnetobacteriaceae > Magnetominusculus. The sequence goes on along the minus strand of JADFXO010000071.1, from coordinate 346 downwards.
TCATTCAGGGCAATGTAGACCAGGACAGCAAGTGGGATAAAAAACTCACGGCTGAAATCATCGACTCATATAAGACTATGACGCAAAAGGCGGCCAGAGACGGCGCTAAACTCGTTGTCTGGCCTGAGTCCTCGCTGCCGTTTCTATTCGGAAGCGACAAAATACTTACCGAGGACCTGCTTTCCTTCCAAAAGCGGCTCAACATCCACCTCGTCTTTGGCACAGACCTTGTCAGGGATTACGTAAACGGCAGATATACGCTGACAAACAGTGCCGTTGTGTTAGCGCCCAGTGGAAAAATTCTGTGCATTTATGATAAAATCCATCTGGTTCCTTTTGGAGAGTA
>JADFXO010000070.1 GCA_015233485.1 Nitrospirota bacterium | reverse complement strand
ACCATGCTTTTCATTATATCCTCCTGTTTTTTACCGGCATCAAAACCAACGCCTCCTAATGTAATATCCACCGCCACCGCCGAAGACTATCAGCAGTATTACGATTAAAAGTAGGGTATCCAAAAACTCTTCTCCTTACAGTATACTTAGTGCCAGTTTAATAATTCCCAAAGCCACAACAGCTTGCGACAACTTAGCCGGCGTTGACGGCTCAGAAACTGAATTCTAAGCCCTAGGCAAACCACCGGTTTAACCTCAACCCTCTCATCTGCTCAAATTCAACCTTCCTGACCACTGTTTCCTCAGTTAAACTCAATCAGAGCCTTTTCTGCCCGAGCCGTACCCCTCAATTACGGCTTGCTTAACGGTATCAGCATTAAGGAGAATAGCTGCTATACATTCAAAACTACTATTAGTTGTCATTCTTAGCATCATACTATAACTTGTAGTTGTTGTCAAGTGTTATTTTTGCATAAATATCAAACGGACGGAAAAAGCGTTACATTGCCCTCAAGCCATCCCCGGCAAGTTCGTAAAGGCAACATGTGTGCAAGTCAGTATTCAGCGGGGACAGGTGGTGTCTGGTTAATATAATAAAGGCTGGATGATAGAATCTCTGATTTTAGTGGCATAATAGTTTTTATTTGATTTATGAAATATTTATTTTTATGATAGAATAGTGGTGTTGTGGCTTTGGATGGAACAGACAATCTGATATTGTGAAGGGGCTTATGGGGAAAAAAAACATTCTCGTAGTCGATGACGAAGTAGTTGTATCTCTGGAGATAAAAAAGCTGCTTCAGGGGTGGGGTTACAAGGTGTCCGGCACTGTTGGCTCTGGCGAGGAGGCGCTTCAGAAGATTGAGGAATCCGTCCCCGACCTCGTGCTGATGGATATCAACCTTCGCGGAGATATCGACGGTATTGAGACCTCAACGTTGATTAAGGATAAATATAAGATCCCTATTATTTATCTTACCGCTTATATGGATTACAATATCTTAAAACGTGTCGAAAAGACCAACCCCTATGGCTACATACTAAAACCATTCAACGAAAGCGAACTCTATGCCGTAATAAAAATCGCCCTCTATAACAGTAAGACAGAGAAAGAACTTGAACTGCAATACCTTATTCAAAGCATATTAAACACTATACTTGGCATATCCCTGGAGCCTATCTCACTTACAGAGCAGATGGACAAGATTCTGGACAAGATTATGACGCTTTCGTGGTTAAGACTGGAATCCAAAGGCTCTATCTTCCTTGTCGAAGAGACGGAGGAAGTCCTTGAGCTGAAGGTTCATAAGGGTTTTTCAAACGAGCTGCTTGAGGCCTGTAACAGGGTGCCCTTTGGCAAGTGCCTGTGTGGGAAGGCCGCGGCCAGCCGTAAAATCGTCTTCTCGGATTGTATCGATGACCGCCACGATATTATATTTGATAATATGACCCAGCATGGACATTTTTGTGTCCCTATCATACTTTCAGACAAGCTCATTGGGGTCATTAACCTGTACCTCAAAGAAGGACATAAGAAAAGTGAAATGGAAGAGGAATTTTTAGTTGCGGTCTCCAATACCCTTGCCGGCATCATCGCCAGAAGGAGCGCTGAGGAGGCCTTCAGGGAACTAAAACAGCGCAAGGAGATGATCCTTAACTCGGCAGGTGAGGGTATCTTCGGACTTGATAGAAACGGGCTTATTTCCTTTGTAAATCCCGCGGCTACGAAGATGACCGGATGGAGACCCGAAGAACTGATAGGTAAGCAACAGCATGACGTAATTCACCATCCCAATACGAACGATATAGCCTGTTATATTGACAAGTGCTGCATATATAAGACTTTTTTTGATGGAAAGGTCTATCGTGTCGATGCAGAGATGTTTTGGAGAAAGGACGGCACGAGTTTCCCCGTGGAGTATGTCTCTACCCCGATTTTTGATGACAACCATCGTCTGATGGGGGCGGTCATTGTATTTAGTGATACATCACTGAGAAAACAGGCGGAGGAAAAACAGACACAGCTCCTTGACGAACTAAAACGCACTAACGAAAATCTGTTATTCAGCCAGGAAAAAGTGATTCAATCAGAAAAACTGGCAGCCCTTGGGCAGCTTGTCTCCGGTGTTGCCCACGAGATAAATACCCCCATTGGCAACAGCGTAATGGCGGCGTCACACCTTCAGGAAAGAACCAGAGAGATTGTCGAATTATTTAACCAGAATAAACTGTCGAAGTCCAGACTAGAAAATTATTTCTCCTCGACAACGGAAGACAGCGACATTATTTTAAAAAACCTCCTCAGGTCGTCAGCCATGGTTAAGAGTTTTAAGATGGTCTCAGGAGACCAGACAAGCCAGCAGCGTCGCAGATTCAAACTGAAGGAATACCTTGAGGATATCATTATGAGTCTGAAGCCGACACTCAAAAAGACCCCGCTTGAGGTACAAATACACTGTGCTGAGGACATTGAACTGGATAACTATCCAGGGGCGTTTGCCCAGATAATCACAAATCTTGTCATGAATGCGATAACCCATGCCTTTGATAAAGACGCTAAAGGAAATATAGATATAAACGTCATAGAGACCCAAAAAAATATAGTCATCATGTTCAACGACAACGGCAAAGGGGTACCGAACGACATCGTATGCAAAATCTTCGACCCGTTTTTCACGACGAACCGCAAAGGAGGCAACAGCGGACTGGGACTTAATATCGTCTTTAACGTCGTTCAAAAGACCTTACAGGGTGAAGTTGAATGCGAGACTATTGAGGGCGAGGGGACGAGTTTTATTATCACTATACCAAGAGAGCTGCTGTGAAGCTATGAGGATATAAAATGGAAGATATAGAAGAGAGTTATTCGTTTTACGAAGAGGATGGGCAGCAGCCTGCCGCGCAGACTGCTGTGTGGAAGGTGCTTATCGTCGATGACGATATTGAGGTGCACAGGGCAACAAGGTCGTCTCTGGCAGAGTTTACTTTTCAGGGCAGGGGCCTGATGCTCCTGTTTGCAACCTCGGCTGCCGAGGCAAGGAAACTGATAGTGGAGCATGGGGACACGGCCGTTATCCTGCTTGACGTCGTGATGGAAGACGATTTGGCGGGGTTAAATTTTGCAAAATATGTCCGTGAAGATTTGAAAAACCGTTTTGTCAGGATATTATTAAGGACGGGACAGCCCGGCATAGCCCCCGAAAAATCGGTTATCGTCAATTACGACATCAACGGTTTTCTGGAGAAGAGCGATCTTACGGTACAAAAACTCTACTCCGCAATCATCACCTGTCTGCGTTCGTACAGGGACATTACAGAGCTCGAAACCGCCAACATCGTGATGAAAACAGAATTCAAAATGAGAATAGAAGCTGAGAGGAAAATGGCCGAACAGGCACAGCAAGCGGCAATCGGTTTGGCAATATTGCAGATAATTCACGGCGCGAAGAATATCCTCAACGCCCTCAAAGGCGGAAAATATATTATCGAATCTGCCCTCAAAAACGACAACCTCGACCTGATAAAAAAGGGCTGGGACGTGACGAAAATCGGCATCGCACGCATGGAAGAACTCACCTGCGGCCTGCTCGACCTGTCGCGCTTTGACAGGATCGAAACTAAACCGCATTCCCTTAACGCCCTCGTAGGGGAGATTCTTGATACCTGCAGGAATTCTCAATCCTGCTCTGGAATTAGCAATGTTGAAATCGTTGCCGACATGGATGATTCCCTGCCTGAGGCAATGTTCGATTACAAGGCAATTCACACCGCGTTAATGAATCTCATCTGTAACGCAGTTGATACATGCAGGGATAAAGTATATAATAGTGGGGCAAGAGGCAAAGTGGCAATAAAAACGTATCTGAACGGAGACGGTTGCACCTGTATGGAAGTGGCGGACAACGGCTGCGGGATTGGACCGGAGGACATGGAAAATATTTTCAAACTATTTTATACTACTAAGCACTCTAAAGGAAACGGCCTTGGGCTGTCCATAACAAAGAAGATTATTGAAGAACACGGTGGAAGGCTTGATATAGATTCAGAGCTGGGCAGAGGTACAAAGTTTACGATAGTGCTTCATAAAGACCGGAGGCATAAACTAAACAATAACGACAAAAAGGAGAACCACAATGGGTAAACGCATACTGGTAGTTGATGACGATGAGGCGGCAAGAAAATTTCTGACGATAACCCTTGAACAAAAGGGATATGTCGTACTTACGGCCGAAAACGGTGAGGAAGGAGTTAAAAAGGCAAATGAGGGAAACCCTGACATTATCATTTTGGACATTATGATGCCAAAGAAAAATGGCATAAGCGCCTTACAGGACATACGGGGCAAAAAGGAGACAAGAGATATTCCGGTCATAATACTAAGCTCTGCCCTGAGCTTTATTGAACATGCCCGCAAGGAGATTGACAACAAGGAAGTCATAAAGGAAATGGAGCGTCTGTTGGACAATGTGGACAGCACAATAGACAAGGTATTCCTGCGCTTTGCCTCGTATCGCAAGATATTGCTGTTTGAGAGAGAACAGATGCTGAAGCAATTCAAAGACAAAGAGGCAAATATAAAACCGTATTTGTCTTTACCTGACCTGTTTTTGGATAAACCGATAGATCCCGATGAGTTGGCGGAAGCGATAAAGTCGCTGTTAAACTAAAAAGCCTAAGGATTAAAAACGAAGGGGGATAATCCCCCTTCACCCCATAATCACGCACATGTTTTATTTATTTAATTTGGGCTGCCGCCCGTTGGCGGCTTCGGCACTGGGGCTAAAGGCTGCGTCGCTGTCAAATTGTATCCTTACGACTCGCTTCAGAATTACTCGCTGTATAATAAAAAAAGGCCTGAGGATATTTTCCTCAGGCCTTTTTATGTGTATGAATAGTTTACTTTTTCTCTGAGAGTGCCGCAACCCCAGGCAGGACTTTCCCTTCGAGAAGCTCTAAAGACGCACCGCCTCCCGTGGAGATAAAAGAGACCTTATCGGCAACCCCAGCCCTCTTGACGGCCAATACCGAATCCCCGCCTCCTATGATACTCGTCCCGCTTGAGGCCGCCACGGCCTTTGCCAGAGAGTATGTGCCCGTTGAAAACGCATCTATCTCGAACAAGCCCATCGGGCCGTTCCACACTATGGTCTTTGCGTCTGCTACCGCAGCAGCAAACAGCTTGGATGATTCAGGCCCTACGTCCAGTATCTTCCAGCCCGCCGGTACATTTTTTACCGGGACGGCCTTAGTCTCTGCCCCAGGCTCGGTGGACTGCGCTATCACGCAGTCTATCGGCAGCAGGAATTCCACATTGTTGGCCTTCATCTTTTCCATTATCGACTTGGCCGTATCAAGCATTTCAGCCTCACACAGGGAATCGCCTATTTCATAGCCCTGTGCCTTGAAAAACGTATTGGCCATGCCTCCGCCAATGATAACCTTGTTGACCTTGCCGGCCAGGTTATCAAGTACTGCTATCTTACCCGACACCTTTGCGCCGCCTACTATTGCCACAAACGGCCTCACCGGATTGTTTATGGACTCGATCAGGTATTCGAGTTCTTTTTTCATCAGGAGGCCGGCCGCCGCCGTCTTTACGAATTTCGTTATACCTTCAGTAGTTGCGTGTGCCCTGTGGGCGGTACCAAAGGCGTCATTTACGTATACATCGGCAAGTCTGGCCAGTTTTTCTGAGAAACCAGGGTCGTTTTTCTCCTCTTCAGCGTAAAATCTGACGTTTTCAAGGAGCAGCACATCGCCGTCTTTCATGCTGTTAACGGTTTTTTCAACCTCAGGACCAATGCAGTCAGAGACAAAAGTCACCTTTTGTCCCAGCAGCGCCTCAAGCCGTTTTGCTACGGGGGCAAGGCTGAACTTAGGATTAGGCTTCCCCTTAGGCCTGCCCAGATGGGAGGCAAGGATTACCCTTGCGCCGCCTTTGACTGCCAATTGTATCGTCGGCAAGGCCATACGAATCCTGTTGTCATCTGATATATTGCCACTGTCGTCAAACGGGACATTAAAGTCCACCCTTATAAAAGTGCGCTTGCCTTTTAAATCAAGGTCAGTTATTACGAGTTTATTAAGACCCATTGCAATGTCCCCCTATCTCTTTGATATAACATAGAGGGTGAGGTCTCTTAAGCGGCAGCTATAACCCCATTCGTTGTCATACCATGAGATTACTTTTGCCATATTGCCTATCGTCTTTGTCAATGCAGGGTCAAATATTGATGAGTGTGGATTGCCCCTGAAGTCTGCTGATACGAGCGGATCGTCGCAGTACTGCAGGATTCCCTTCATCGGGCCGTCTGCCGCTGCCTTCATAGCGCTGTTAATCTCTGCCGCAGATGCCTCTTTCTTCAGCTCTACGGTAAGATCCACAACCGACACGTTAGGGGTTGGTACGCGCATCGAGAACCCGTCTAATTTGCCCTTTAGCTCTGGAAGCACAAGGCCGATAGCCTTAGCCGCGCCTGTGCTTGAGGGGATTATGGAAAGTGCCGCCGCCCTCGCCCTTCTGAGATCTTTGTGCGCTAGGTCAAGAAGCCTCTGGTCATTGGTATAAGAATGTACTGTGGTCATCAGGCCTTTTATTATGCCGAACTCCTTATGTAATACCTTGGAAATTGGAGACAGACAGTTTGTCGTACACGAGGCATTGGAGATTATCTTATGTTTTGCCGGGTCAAGCAGCTCATTGTTTACGCCCATACATACGGTGATGTCCTCGTCTGACGCAGGGGCTGAAATCAATACCCAGCCGGCGCCGGCCGTCAGATGCTTTGATGCCGCGTCCCTCTTTGTGAACAGGCCGGTTGACTCTACGGCTATTTCAACACCCATCGCCTTCCATGGAAGATTCGCAGGATCCCTTTCCGCCGTTATTTTTATGGACTTGCCGTTTACAATCAATGAGTCGTCTTTGGCAGATACATCGGCGTGGAGATTGCCTACCACCGAGTCATATTTCAGCAAATGGGCAAGGGTCTTTGCGTCTGTGATGTCGTTGATTGCCACGATTTCGATCTCTTTCGATTCCATGCACGCCCTAAAGTAGTTCCTGCCGATCCTTCCGAATCCATTTACACCTATTTTTACAGCCATACGAACCTCCTCCATCGCTCAGGTGGCAAACATAGCCGCAGCCTCCGCTAAAACTCTGGCATAAGCCCCTGCTTTTTCGTAAACCCCTGCGCTTTTCAGATAATTATTCGGAGACAAAGCCTCCTGACGTTTTACTGCTACTTATCACAGCTTTACTGCTACTTATCACAGCTTTACTGCTACTTATCACAGCTTTACTACTACTTATCACAGCTTTACCGCTACTTATCAAAATAGTTAATCACTATACCCGTCGGTATCTTCGGATAAAAATATGTTGACTTAGGCGGCATCCTCAAGCCTGCCCTCGCCACTAGCTCAATGTCCTCAACGCGCGTGGGATTGAGAAAAAAGGCTGCCTCATAGTGACCGTCTTCAACCTTTGCAATCGTCTTTGCCATATCCATGTCATATCCGAATTCGCTGACATTATACAACTTTTTGAAAATTATTTCATGCAATATAATCACGTCTATCCCTAAAACTCCGGGCGGTGTTTCTCCTTTGTATTGAAGCGTGTAAAATTGTCCGCCTCTTAGGAGCATCCCAAAAGTGTGCGACTTATTCTCTATGGCCTTTAATATGTCAGTACCGGGGGTAAGCCGTGTCACGTCGAACTGGGTCTTTAATATTTCAAGCGCGCTCTCAGGTAGCCCTGATAGCAGCCTGTGCGTAGGTTTAATCGTTATTCCATCGTCCGCAACGTTTACAAGCAGCATCAACACATAATTATACGCGGCATCGGAGCCGCCGGCGCCTTCTTTCATAAGATTCTGGTATCTGAGGGCGGTTTCATATCTGTGATGGCCGTCGGCGATAAAAATATCCCTTCCCCTGAGGCCGTTTTGGATTGTTTCTATAAGAGCCGCGTCATTGACTATCCAGCATTTATGGACAACGGCGTCGTCATCGGTAAATTCGAGATATGGCTTCTCTTTAAGAGTGTTGCCCAGCACCTCGGCTGTCTTCATAGCGGGGTTATTATAGATAGAAAAAATCGGGCTTGTGTTAGCCCTGCAGATGCGAAGCAGATTGAACCTGTCCTCTTTTGGCTTGGAATGGGTCATCTCGTGCGGGTAGATACCCTTGCCTGGCTGAAACAGTTTGACGGCGGCAAAGATGCCTCTCATCGTCTTTTTTTTGTTTTCGAGTTCATAGACCGTTTCATATAGATAATAAGCGGGCCTGTCGCCGAACTTTATGATGCCCTCATTTATCCAGGCCCTGAGACTTTCGGATGCCAGCAGATACTTTGTCAGATTACCGCCGTCAGGAGAAGTCTCTAAGCCACAGTCCACCCTGGCTATATTATACGGGCCGCGATTATAGAGCTTCTGCAGCATATCGCCGGTTATAATGTCATATGGCGGTGCCGTGACGTCATACATTGAGACCTTTTCAGGGTCATACAACAAACCCCTGAATGGGATTGCTTCGGTCAATTTAACCTCTCTGACTGCTCTATAGAATTTAGGAGCTCCATTATAGCATTGCAGGTTAAAGAATTACAAACTGCCTCAAATGAGGGTCATGCGTCAAAAAATGGGTTACAGATTCAGTTCGCTTAATACAGTCTTTAATTCCTCTTCAAGAGCTTGAAATGCAAGTAAGCTCCTTAACGGTGAGAAGTCTTCTATATTTTCAGCGACCTTGAAGGCTTTTTCTGAAATATCTTCTTTAAATTTATCCAACTTCCGCCCTCCGGTACACCCGCTTGCTTCTATTAAGAGTTGGGATAGCACATCCTTTGGATCTGGAATAGTTTCTAATTCTTTCGACTTTGGCAATTTCAGGTCAACATCCCCATTTGGATTATCGGCAGCCTTCCTTATTGCTGCCCCATCAATTAACAGCCATGCCTCAGTCATTCTTACAGGCACAACACATATCGTAGTAAGCCCCGGTGGTATATTCGGTATCTTTTCAATCGCCTTGTGAATCTCTTGCACTCGTTCTTTATGTGGGATTTTCTCTGCATCACGGTGAATGAAAAGAATCTTACAGGGATAGAACTTCATAGCCATTTCTATTCTCTTTTCTAATTTTTTTTGTTTTGGCATATTGCTTAAATCCGCCCATTTGATTTTCACAGGCATGTTAGAAGAGTACTCATCAAGTAAACATTCAAGAATTGGAATAAGCACTCTATCTGATCTGCCATCTGTTAACAAAGTATAATAAGTAATTTCATCCATTTCTAATCCTCTGGATAAGAAGGAAGATATTCTTGAAGATCTTCTCTATCAATGACCCGAATGCCGTTCACCTCGGACTCATATGGCACTGGATTTAAATATGTGAGGAGCGTCCCCTTATCCACAACTCTAATGGTTGGCTGATTTATTGCCCTCCATGTATCGGGCAACCAGCTAAAGCGTGCAGTTTTAAAACGCTTCTTATCTCTTAAAGTCTCTCTAAGTTCTGCAATAATAAGGGTGTCATCAGGGACTTGAGCGACAACCGCCGGTGAATGGGTATTAACTATGACCTGGCGAAGCGGGTTACCCTCCTCTACAGGAAACTTTACATCGGTGGCTATATATTTAAGAAGTTTAATCATCGCTGGTATTCGCGCAGGGTGAATACTATTTTCAGGCTCTTCAAAACATATAAGCCCCTGCATCTGCTCATCTGCCTCAATCACAGCCGTCGCCAAAAACCGCAGCGTTCCATCTGATAAATCGCGGGCGGCAAACTTTGTACCCTTACGGTCAGTCAGCTCAAGCGTCATTAGTTCACGTTTCTCGTCCCTGTCAACACTTATTTTTGATACACCGTCTATAAGTTCTGAAAGCCGATTGGCGATTGCCTGATAAACCCTTGATTCATCATTCCCGTTTGCTTTCGATAGATTGTATAACGTTGATGGAAGATGTGAACCGTCGAACCCTAATTGATTTGGGGCATTAATTTTATCAGGTTCACGAAGAGCCAATGGATCAAGGAGCAGTAATCTCCACGATTGCATTTCTTTTTTTGCCATTATCATAATACTACTTTCAATAGAATAGAGGGCAGTCCGAATAGATGTGGTAGACAGCGCAGTCTTAGGTAATGTATTGACTGGTAATGTACTCTCTCCAATCCCGGAAAGCCCAGTCTCTCCATCGCCTATATCAGGGATTTGATAAAACATTAATAAACCATTTTCAGTTGAAATAATTGGGATTGCTCTCTCTCCTATGATTGAAGAGTCAAACCATGCCTTTTCATGGTGGAAAAGAAGATGATTAGGAGCATCACCAAGTTTTATCGGGTCAAGCTCTTCCTTTAATAATTCTAAACCGCCTTTACTTTCGTTAAAACCTAACTCAAGTGAATATCTAAGAAACGTATTACTCGCTTCCACTTCCTGCCCTAAATCGTCTATACCTTTTTTCGGCACAATCATTTCTGCTTCAGATGTCATTTTATTATCATAGTTGTCCCCGTGCCTGTTAAATAGACTTTTTAAAGCGGAAGGCGTGCCGTTATTACCGCGTACCAACATAGCGGCTTCCATAATAGGTTTCTCCGCTAATGCGCTTAAGAAAAGTATCGCGTCAAATAGGTTGGATTTCCCGACGCCGTTGCCTCCGGCTATGCACGTAAACGGGCCGAAACTTACATCCACATCTACGAGATTCTTAAATCCTGAGACTTTTAATCTTGTCAGCACTATGTTTTTCCCCTCTTAATTGTATGTATTACTTTAACAGTACATAGACCGCGCCAAGGCCGCCGTCACATCCCCTTGCTGTTGCAAAGGCCTTGACGTATTTTCTCCGGCCTGTGAGCCAGCGCATTAGGGCGTCCTTTATCACCGGACCAGACGGCGAACGCAGCCCCCTGCCGTGGATTATCTTTACACACCTCAAGCGCCGCCTTACAGAATCCCTGATGAACTCCCCCGCCATTATCTCGGCCTCCTCCAGCGTATAGCCGTGTAAATCTAAGTAATCCTGCACCGAAAACTCCCCCCTGTGTAGGCGGTTTAACAAGTCTTTCCTTGCGGCTGGATTATGTGGCTCACCCCGCCCTGTCGCAGCCCACTATACGTACTCCTGTGTGTTTCGTATTTCTACGGGACTTTTGCCCGTCACGATTTCTGTCAGCGTCTTTTGAGCCTCAACGGCCTGACAATCATTTGACGGCTTTCGGGCCGGTATTGTAACTGCCGAAGGACAATACGGTATTTCCCTGAACTCCTTTATCTCTTTGACACGCTCCATCGCCGTCAAAAAATAGTCAATGTCGGTTAATACGGGTGCAGGGATTTCCTTTTCTTGTTCAGGTATGTTTTTGAGCGATTTAAACGGACGATACATAAGTCTTCCTGACATATCAAGTACCTCCCGATATATAGCTAAATTATAACAGTTTATCTATAAACCCGTCTATAACCCGAAAACCGCCACGCCAAAACCCGGCGTCTGATATGTCTATGCCTGCCTCATTCAAGATATTCTGCGGGGACGCCGAACCGCCGTATGAAAGGATTTTCAGTAATTTATCAACAAACCCCCTACCCTCTTCTTTGTACATATTATACAGAGAAAGCGACAGCAGCTCGCCAAAACTGTAGGCATAACAGTAAAATGGCGTATGAAATAAATGTGGAATCGCCATCCATTCGTATTGGAAATCATCGGTCAGCTCTACGGAATCTCCGAATTGTTTCCTCATAAGATTTAAGTACAGCGCGTTCAGCTCTGCCGGGTTTTTACCCTCTGCCAACATCCCATGCGCCTCGCGCTCAAACAGGACAAAATACGCCTGTCGCAGCACCGTGGCATAAATATCGTCAAGGGCAGAGCAAATAAGGGCAGTCTTTGCCTCAGGGCTGCCTTCCCCGGCAAGCATACGCTCAGTAAGCAGCATCTCTGAAAACACCGACGCCGTCTCCGCAAGGGGCAGCGGGGCATGAAACGTCAACACCGAATGCCCTGACGCGGCAAGTGCGTGAACCGCGTGCCCAAGCTCATGCGCCAGCGTGGCCACCTGACGCGGTTTCCCCGTGTAGTTCATCAACACCCACGGCGTCATATTCGGCAGCACCCCATAACAAAAGGCCCCTGTCCTCTTGTTCGGCCTGTCCTCGGCGTCTATGCGCGCCTCGTCAAAAACCCTCTTAGCTAACGCCCCCACCACCGGAGAGAATTTATTAAAACTATCCAACACCGTCGCAACCGCCGTAGAGTATGGGATGAGCTGCCCATCATCGCGTTTTACAGAGGCATAGATATCGTACCGCCTGAGCTTTGGCAAACCAAGCAGACGGCTCTTTATCTTGAAAAATCTCTGAAATACGTGCGATTCCTCCACGCATACATTTAGAAGCGTATCCACTACCGCGTTGGGTATATCGTTAGCGAGATTGCGCACGCCGATGGCCGATTCATGATTTCTAATCCTGACATGTTCAGACGCCCAGTCGCGCACCCTGTATGCGTATATCTGTGACAGGACTACCTCATCATTGCAATAAACCCTGAAGAGTTCCTTATATGCGGCCTCACGCAGCTCTGGATTTGAATGATGGACGTATGACATAAGGGCGTCGCGCGTAAGTGGCTTTATTTTCTTTCCTTCGACCTCTAGCTCGAATGCGTATTTACTCGTAAGCATATCGTAGATTGTAATGACGGCGTTTATACCGTTTATGTCTTTTACGTTAATTATCTTCTCTTCCGGTTCTGTCAGTATATGCGCTTTAAAAGCGCGTTCCCGCTCCAGATAATAACGTAAATCACCGGAGGAGCTCATCAGGCGTCTTGCATCTGCGTCTCCTAAGGACTTCCACCACAACCCCCAAAAGAGCGTCTCATTGTACATATCTGTTAACAGTTGTTCAACGCGTCCCATAAATGTAAGCGCGGATTGATTTTGTGTATCCTCAGAAAACCACAACTGGCTATACGCGGTAAGGCGGTTCGATTCAACGGCAAATCTCTCAATCAAACGAAGAAACGCGGTAAAATCGCTGGTTGACACATCCGCGGTAAGAACTTCCCTGTACGAGGCAATCTCTGAAACCAGTGATGTTAAATCCCCGATAATCTTCTCTGTCTCTGGGGCGTCAGAAGATAATAAAAGGTCTGTGAGCGTCCATTTACGCTTCTCGTAGCCGCCGGTTTCCCTGCTGATTTCGTTATTCCCAATGGTATCCATTTTTGTTAAGAAATCTCCAGGTAATCGCCGTCCACGCGTACTTCGTATGTTTTAAGATCCTTAGCCCATCCCAGATATCTCGACACGCTCGCAAGGGCTTTTGACATACCTGGAACCCACGACACGATCTTGCCTGTTGTTACGTCAAACGACGAGCCATGACATGGACAGGTCACAGTGCTGCCTTCAAGCGTGCCCTTCTGAAGCTGGCATCTCATATGCGGACATACGCTGCCCACGGCATAAAAACTGCCGCCCACGTTTGCCACTAATACAGTCTTGCCATCTTCTGTGACTTCTATCATCGAACCTTCTTCAATGCCGCTTTTGTTAACTTTCATATTGGCCTCCTGTTATCATGTCCTTAAATCTCCTGAATAAATAATTGGAATCGTTTGGCCCAGGGGCAGCCTCCGGATGATACTGAACCGAAAATATGGGCAGCTCCGCATGTCTGAACCCCTCGGGCGTGCCGTCGTACAAATTCGTGTGAGTGAGGACGGCCTGTCCTTTTAAGGATTCGATATCCACACAATAGTTGTGATTCTGCGAGGTTATCTCCACCTTGCCTGTTACTACATCT